>NZ_CAWMYC010000090.1:0-130400 GCF_963872035.1 Scytonema sp. HK-05 | reverse complement strand
TGTCAATGACGCTGGAAGCCTACACTGTACCCTCAGGTCAGTGTAGGTAGTTCACGGTAAGGTTACATATTTTATTAATTCGCCCGTATCCCCATACCTTGTATCCTATTCCTTGTTTCCTCTCTCTCCTACCCTATGTCGTTTTCTAAAAATATATTACAAATCTTAAAGTTATTCTCAGAGAAGCGGCAGCATCTGCTTTAAGATTTGATACATTTATACTATAGTTTCGACACAGTTCTTAATAAAGCCACAGAGAAATCGCAAAACGTTCTAATCTAAAAGCTGACTGGGTTAATTTTTTTTGGCAGTCTTGAGGTGACAGTCGGAATGCATAACTGCAACGATGTGTCAAGCCTAAAAACAACCCAGACTTAACACAAAAAAAATATGATGGGAGTTTTACAAATCCGATGAGTGTTAAGGCAAGTGGTGGAAGCTCAGTTGCACGCCCGCAACTATATCAAACCCTAGCTGTATCAACAATTTCCCAAGCAGAACAGCAAGACCGCTTTCTGGGTTCCGGGGAACTCAATGAACTGGCAAGGTATTTTGCATCTGGTGTCAAGCGTCTTGAAATCGCCCAGACGCTCACGGAAAATTCTGAGATTATTGTCTCCCGTGCTGCCAACAGGATTTTTGTGGGTGGTTCGCCAATGGCTTTTTTGGAAAAGCCCAGGGAACCAGAATTGGTGCCGGTTGCTGCAGGATCGGAAGTTAGAGAGGGGATGAAACTAGGAACCGTCACCTACGTAGAAACTCGTGGTGGTTTCTTAGAAAATTTGCGATCTATCTTTAACACTTCGCCCAGTGGTCCGACTCCTCCGGGTTTCCGACCAATTAACATTGCGCGTTATGGTCCGGCAAATATGGCGAAGAGCCTGCGGGACTTGTCGTGGTTTTTGCGCTACGCTACGTATGCGATTGTGGCTGGTGACCCCAACATCATCGCTGTCAACACACGTGGTCTGCGAGAAATTATTGAGAACGCCTGTTCAGGTGAAGCCACAATTGTCGCTTTACAGGAAATGAAAGCAGCGGCGCTTTCCTATTTCCGCAAGGATGCTGAGGCAACAGAAATTGTGTCTCAGTATATGGATGTTTTGATTACAGAATTCAAAGCACCCTCTCCTTCTAATAAACTGCGGCAACGTCCTTCGAGTGAACAAGGTTTGGAATTGCCCCAAATTTACTTCAATGCGGCAGAACGGCGTCCTAAGTATGTCATCAAGCCTGGGTTGTCAGCATCGGAGAAAAATGAGGTAATCAAAGCTGCATATCGGCAAATCTTTGAGCGCGATATTACCCGTGCTTACAGTCAGTCGATATCTGACCTGGAATCGAAGGTGAAGAATGGTGACATCTCTGTAAAAGAGTTTGTTCGCCGCCTTGGCAAATCTCCCTTGTACAGGAAACAGTTTTACGAACCATTTATCAACAGCCGCGCCCTAGAACTTGCTTTCCGTCACTTCTTAGGACGGGGACCAAGTAGCCGGGAAGAAGTGCAAAAATACTTTGATATTGTTTCCCGAGGCGGTCTGCCAGCTTTAATCGATGCTTTGGTAGATTCTCAGGAATATTCTGACTACTTTGGCGAAGAAACAGTACCCTACATCCGGGGTCTGGGTCAAGAGGCACAAGAATGCCGCAACTGGGGAGCACAGCAAGACCTGTTGAACTACAGTGCGCCTTTCCGCAAAGTTCCTCAGTTTATCACACTGTTTGCTGATTACGAGCAGCCATTGCCCGACCAGCATCCGTATGGTTCTGGAAATGACCCCTTGGAAATTCAGTTTGGGGCAATTTTCCCGAAAGAAACTCGTAACCCCAGCACCCGTCCAGCTCCTTTTGGTAAGGATACTAAGCGCATCCTAGTTCACCAAGGACCTGGTATCAATAACCAAAACAGCAATCCTAGGGCGCGAGGTGAGTTCCCTGGTACTCTGGGTCCCAAGGTGTTCCGGTTGGATCAGCTGCCTGGGACAAGAGGTAAAAAATCACCCACTGGAGTCAGTGTTAAATTCTCTGAAAGCTCCACACAAGCCTTGATTCGCGCAGCTTACTTACAAGTATTTGGTCGCGATGTTTACGAAGGTCAGCGCTTGAAGGTGCAAGAAATTAAGCTGGAAAACGGCGAAATCTCTGTACGGGAGTTTATCCGGGCTCTAGCTAAGTCGGATTTATTCCGCAAGCTGTACTGGACTCCGCTTTATGTGTGTAAGGCGATCGAGTACATCCACCGCCGCTTGTTAGGTCGTCCTACCTACGGTCGCCAAGAAAACAACAAGTACTTTGACCTCGCCTCCAAGAAGGGCTTCTACGCAGTGGTTGACGCCATCATTGATACTCCAGAGTACAGTGAGGCTTTTGGTGAAGATACAGTTCCATACGAACGGTATCTGACTCCTGGCGGTGTTGCTTTGCGACAACTGCGTGTTGGTAGTATTCGTGAGGATGTCGGCGGGAAAGTTGAGAAGGAAGAAACTCCACGCTTTGTGGAATTAGGCACCGTTAAAGAAGTACGGACCGAACCCGATATTCAGTTCCGTATCAACCAAGGTGTCACCAAGAAGCGCGAACAAACGAAAATCTTTAAGTTGGTCGCAGGAACTAATGATAAAGTCGCTGTAGAAACTGTCATCGGTGCTGCTTATCGCCAGATTTTCGAGCGCAACATTGAACCCTACATCGCCCAGAACGAATTCACCTCGCTAGAAAGCAGGCTGGGGAATGGTGAAATCACTGTTAAGGAATTTATTGAAGGTTTGGGTAATTCTAACCTTTACATAAAAGAGTTCTACACGCCATACCCGAACACTAAGGTGATCGAACTGGGAACCAAGCACTTCTTGGGACGTGCGCCAGTAGACCAAGCGGAAATCCGCAAGTATAACCAGATACTCGCAACCCAAGGGCTTCGCGCATTTATTGGGGCGTTGGTAAGTAGTCAGGAGTATGGGCAAGCGTTTGGTGAAGATACGGTACCTTACAACCGCTTCCCGACCTTACCAGCGGCGAACTTCCCGAATACTCAGAAGCTGTACAACCAGCTCACCAAGCAGAATAATGATTTGGTGGTTCCCAGCTTTGAGCCAGTCAAACCCCGCATTCAGAGCGCGAACACACCGATTTTGGCGAAGGCGATCGCAGATTTGGCAGCGAAAGCACGAGAAATCGACAAGACCAAGCCGCTGTTTATTGAACTCGGTCGTTCGTTCAACGATGGTCGTGGACAGTCCGTGGAGGTCGGTGTGGGAACAAGCCGGCGCAAACCTGCACGCATTTACCGCGTCACGACAGGTGCAAACCAAGGTGAAACGCAGCAGGCAATCAACGCTATTTACACTCAGGTACTGGATGTGTTTAGCGGTCAAGTTCCTGACTACTTCCGCCGTACGGATTTAGAAAGCAGACTGCGCAATGGGGAAATTTCTGTACGCGAGTTTGTCCGTGAGCTTGCTAGCTCGGATATCTATCGTAAGCGCTTTTACACCCCCTATCCCAACACCAAGGTGATTGAATTCCTGTTCCGTCACCTGTTGGGACGCGCACCCGCTACCCAAGCCGAGATTCGCCAGTACAACAAATTGCTGGCAGATAGCGGTTTAAAAGCGGCTGTAGAGGCGATCGTCAACAGCCTAGAGTACGCCCGGTACTTTGGTGAAGACGTGGTGCCTTATGGTCGCTTCCCATCGCTACCTGCTGGTAACTACCTCGGTAGCGTGCAGGCGGCGGCTGACTTGGTCAAGCAGTCTTGGTCTAGCCTATCTCCGTCTGTGATTACGGGACGGTCTAGCCTGCGATAAAGCCAGGACAAGGGAATAAGCAAGATGAGGAGGATGAGGAGGGCGTTACTCCCTCATCTCCTCTAGCTTCTCCTGTCCCATTGCAACCTTTCTTAACATTGCTTTCAGATTTCGGGCACGACAGTAAACATGAAAAGGAATATTACAAAGTGTTAAGAGCAGTCATATTTCCTCAACATAATGCCCGAAAATAATTCCGGAAGGTAGTTGAGTTTTGAAGCTTGTGTACTAGCCATTACTCAAGCAGACTCGGAATGTACTAGTCGCAGCAGCTATTTGGCTGTAGTGTCTAAAAAAACGAGAAAACAAGCTCAGTGAACCTATAAAGTCGCACCACTTTAACTAAATCCTGGTTTCATTAGTACTGGAGGAATGCATTAATGAGTATCGTCACGAAAGCTATCGTGAATGCTGATGCAGAAGCACGCTATCTCAGCCCTGGCGAACTGGATCGGATTAAGAGCTTTGTTACCACAGGTGAGCGCCGCCTCCGCATCGCTCAAGTTTTGACAGAAAACCGGGAGCGAATTGTTAAGCAAGCCGGCGACCAACTGTTCCAAAAGCGTCCTGATGTTGTCTCTCCTGGTGGAAACGCTTACGGTACAGAACTGACCGCTACTTGTCTACGCGACCTAGATTATTACCTCCGCCTCGTTACCTACGGTATCGTTGCTGGTGATGTCACCCCCATCGAAGAAATTGGTATTGTGGGTGTTCGTGAAATGTACAAGTCCCTAGGCACTCCTATCGAGGGTGTTGCTGAAGGTGTTCGTGGTCTAAAGAATGTTGCTGCTTCCCTGTTGTCTGGCGAAGACGCTAGTGAAGCTGGCTCTTACTTCGACTACCTAGTCGGTGCTATGCAGTAAGGCGAAGTTATTTCCCTGCTGAAACTGAAGTAATGCAATAAGGTTGGAAATAAGGAATTAACAACATGGCTCAAGACGCAATCACCTCTGTCATTAACTCTGCAGACGTTCAAGGTAAGTACCTGGATACTGGTGCTCTAGAGAAGCTAAAGAGCTACTTCTCAACTGGCGAACTGCGCGTACGTGCTGCTACTACAATCGCAGCTAACGCATCTGCAATTATCAAAGAAGCTGTAGCTAAGTCCCTTCTGTACTCTGACATTACCCGTCCCGGCGGTAACATGTACACCACCCGTCGCTATGCTGCTTGCATCCGCGACTTGGATTACTACCTCCGCTATTCCACCTACGCTATGTTGGCTGGCGATCCATCCATTTTGGATGAGCGCGTGTTGAATGGTTTGAAAGAAACCTACAACTCCTTGGGTGTACCCATTGGTGCTACTGTACAAGCTATCCAAGCTATCAAAGAAGTGACTGCTAGCTTGGTAGGTCCTGATGCTGGTAAGGAAATGGGTGTTTACTTAGACTATATTTCCTCTGGCTTAAGCTAAGAGCTAGGTTGCGCTTAATAATTTAAGTGCGGCTTTCTTAAGGTCTGGAAATCAATCGTGAGTGCTAGGACGTTTAATCGCTTATCTTGCTAAATATGATGTGTGATGAGTGTTAGCTGTCTGGTATTGACGCCTGATTTCCAGCCTTTGAGTGATTAGATAAAAATATGCACTCACAATTTTGAAATAAAAAAGTTTCCACAGTCACTTATAGGAGATTAACAACCACATGGCACGGTATTTTAAAATTACTGCTTGTGTTCCTAGCCAAACCCGCATTCGTACCCAACGCGAACTACAAAATACTTACTTCACCAAACTCGTTCCCTACGAAAACTGGTTCCGCGAACAGCAACGCATTCAAAAAGCGGGCGGCACAATCGTTAAGGTAGAATTGGCTACTGGCAAGCAAGGAGCCAATACTGGGTTGCTGTAATTCGTTTAAACCGAATACGAATTGTAGGGAGTTGTGAAGAGGTCTATTTGACCTCTTTTTTGTTGCTTGTATTAATTGATTTGCTCAGATTCCCGAGTTCTTGAAGAAGTCGGGAATCTTGTTGTTGACGCGACATGATGAAAGACTACTGGGCTTCTAAATGTTTGTGGCAGATAACCCCACCCGCCCTATCGGACACCCTCCCCTTAGTAAGGGGAGGGTTGGGGAGGGGTCTTATCCATGTGTTGCATTGTTTTTTCACGCTTGGTATAAATTTGTCTGAAGTTGGATTTCTTTGTTTTTTCTTGACGAAAGAAGTGGTAAAAGCCCAAACTCTTGGCGAATATCTAACAAAGAGCGCTCAAGTAGCGGTTCAAAGTCAAAAAATGGATAGTACTTCCGTGATCCGCGAGTCTTGAACCACATCATAACTAACTCTGGTAAGAATCGCGGCAATACTGCCAGTATTGAACCATACAACCATAGTAGACCTTGGCGCTTCACCAAGTCGTCATACATCACGTCTACTGCCGGGTTCTTGCGATCGCCTAACCAATCTCGAAACTTGTAGTCACTTACAAGAAAAGTCAGAGGCAGCAGTTTTAATTCATCATACATATCGGTATCGCAGCCAAATACGACATGGCTGGCATCATGAGCAAGCATGATTTTGGCGAAATCCGGCGGCATCTGATTTGGATGGGTAAAATCCGGGTTCGCGGCGTAATACTCCTCCAGCCCCTGCCGTAAGGTCTGAGTGCTGTTTTTATCGGTATATTGAGGACGAGTGCGTTGAATCATAATCTGCACCAAATACTTACGAAACTAAATCGTATCGTAACTTAAAGACCAGTATCAAGTCTGTTGAAGAAAAAAATTCTTTCGTCATTGCATGAATGATTCCGCTAAAAAACAACCTGGAAGACCGCGCAGTGCTGCTTCTCATCAAGCCATCCTCCAGGCAACCCTTGACTTATTGGCGAAAATAGGGTACGAACGTATAACCATTGATGCGATCGCCGCCGATGCTGGTGTCGGCAAAACCACAATCTACCGACGGTATCGTTCCAAAGAAGAACTAGTCGCAGATGCCATTGAGACTCTTCGAGAAGAAATAGAGATTCCTGATACAGGTACGGTTGGGGGGGACTTGGACTGCATTATTGAGAGTGCTGTGAAAACTACCCTCACACCTTTGGGTCGTCAAATTCTTGCCATGATTATCGGCGCTGCTTCCAGCAGTCCCCAGTTTGCCCAAGTGTATTGGACAAAATACCTCAAGCCAAGACGCCAAGCTTTTCACGTTGTGATTGAACGGGCTAAAGCAAGACATGAAATCCAAGGAGATACAGACAGTGATATGATTTTTGACCTGATGAGCGGAATCATGCTTTATGCACTGGTTTTCCAGCCGGCTGATGAGCCAGTGGAAGCATATATACGTCGCGCCATTGGTCTTATCCTTAAACAGGAATAAGTCTCCCACCCAACCTCCCTCTCCTTGTAGTAGGAGAGGGAGGAGCTACGTAAAAATGGGATTTTTAAGCCTCTCCCCTTGTAGGGGAGAGGAATGGAAGCGGGGTCAAATCAGGATACATCGAACTCACGTTAAATATAGAGAATCACCACACGCTACACCCTACACTCAATCTCAAAAGTCATCTCTTGTTTGAGTACAAGTTGGTATCATAAACGTCAACTCTCAACGATGAATTTTACACCTTAAGTTTTATAAATCGTGAATGTACGCCGTTTGATTCCATTATTTGATGACTCCGTGTCCAGCTGGGCATTAGAGGCGCGTTTATTGCGCTGGTTAACACTGGTTTGGCTGTTTGTGGGGTTAGTCATGCTATTTTCGGCATCCTATGCCGTAGCTGATGTTCGTCATCATGATGGGCTGTACTACTTTAAGCGTCAAATTTTATGGGTGCTAGTAGGTTTAATAGTATTCAACATAGTTGTTCATTTGCCCTTGCGTAGAATTTTGGGCATATCCCATTGGTTTGTGATACTGCTGTTAGGTTTGATTTTCCTGACCTTAATACCAGGATTAGGAAGGAAGGCTTTTGACGCATCTCGCTGGATAGCTTTAGGACCGATTCCAATTCAACCGTCTGAATTAATTAAACCGTTTTTGGTGCTGCAAAGTGCGCGAGTTTTTGGTCAGTGGGAAAAACTGAGTTGGCGCGTTCGCTTCTTTTGGCTGGGTATTTTTGGTCTTATCATTCTAGGTATTTTAGCGCAGCCCAACTTGAGTACAACAGCATTGTGCGGCATGACGATTTGGCTGATTGCCCTTGCTGCTGGGTTACCTTACAAGTACTTGGGAGGAACCGCAGTTGGGGGAGTGTTGTTGGCAGGGCTCAGCATCAGTATCAAAGAATATCAGCGTAAGCGAGTGTTATCATTCCTCAATCCTTGGGCTGATGCAACTGGGGATGGCTATCAACTGGTACAAAGTTTGCTAGCAGTGGGTTCTGGTGAAAAATGGGGCGCTGGGTTTGGGCTTTCCCAACAAAAGCAGTTTTATTTACCAATTCAGGACACTGATTTTATTTTTGCGGTGTTTGCTGAGGAGTTTGGCTTCGTTGGTGGCGTGGTGCTGTTGCTACTACTAGCTTTATACGCCACGCTAGGATTAATTGTAGCCCTTAAGGCTAAGCATCCAGTGTATCGACTGGTGGCGATCGGCGTGACAGTTTTGATGGTGGGACAATCATTACTTCATATTGGTGTTGCGACAGGTGCCTTGCCAACCACTGGTTTGCCTTTGCCCATGTTTAGTTATGGTGGGAATTCAATGATTGCCAGTTTGCTCGGAGCTGGTTTACTGATTCGGGTTGCACGCCAGAGTAGTGAAGCGGAAGTCGTACCATTGCGAGAAGAAACTGAGAAGAGGCGGAAACGGCGGCTGTTTCAGAAAAATAAGGTTTGACAAGAAAGAACTCACAAATGTAGAGACGCGACGCCAGTCGCCTGCTGTCGGGAAACCCTCCTGCAGCGCTGGCTCGCCATGGCGCGTCTCTACAACCCAGAACTCAGAACTCAGGATCATCGTTGTGTAGGACTGGGCGACGAGAACGGTGGGGGAAACACCACACCAAATCAAAGATTGGGTAGAAATACACGTCTTACTTTTCAGTAGAAATACACGTAGGGTGGGCAATGCTCAGCAAAACCCAGATATAACCCAGATCTAGTGGGCAAGGCACACCCGAAAGATACTTAACTTTTTTCAAAAATCAAACTGGATTGCCATAGCAAGTGTATTTCTGGGGAAGATGCCATTGGTGTCAACAATCACGTTCAAAGGTTTATCCCACGTTGGTTTACCCCACCCCTTAATCCCCTCCCCGAGCTTTGGGGAGGGGAGGTTTTGGCGCAAGACAAAACCGGGGTGGGGTGAAGTGAGAATCGCGGGCAAATATAAGGGCATGAGGCAAGGTAATTACAAGGTTCTTGCCTTAAACACGTATGACCAGATGCCCACCCCATACAAGATTGAATAATTTATTTGTTGGAAATACCTAACTAGCAAGATTTTCTAATCTCTTTCCATTTATACTGCATAAGTTGATTTTGCTTTTCTCTATAAGATATAGGTATGTGTAAGATATTGCACTGTGCTAAGCCTGTTATTTATACATATATCAGTATATTTATCAATATATAAATTCTCAAACTTTGATCATACTCGCGCTATGAGTAATAACACCGATGTCAAAACAATTTTGCTCTTGGCGGCGAATCCAAGAAACACTTCCCAGTTGCGGCTGGATGAAGAGGTACGGGAAATTGATGAAGGATTGCGGCGGGCAAACAAGCGGGAGCAGTTTAAATTAGAGCAGAAATGGGCAGTGCGATGGCACGGAGTGCCCGCCTTCGGCGATCGCGCGATTTTTACCGAGCAATCTTGGACACTCAGCCCCAGATTGTTCACTTCTGCGGACACGGTGCTCTTGAAGATGGCATTGTGCTGGAGGATGACACGGGGCAAATAGTGTTTGTGCAGGCAGATGCGCTCTTCGGTATGTTTAAGCTATTTGCCAAAAAAGGGGTTGAGTGTGTTCTGCTGAACGCTTGTTATTCAGAGGTGCAAGCAGAAGCGATTAGCCAACACATTGAGTATGTGATTGGTATGAATCGGGAAATAGGGGATAAAGCGGCGATTAATTTTGCTGTGGCGTTTTACGATGCTTTAGCCGCTGGAGAAAAGATGGAGTTTGCTTATGAGTTGGGTTGCTCTCAACTTTTTGGTTTGAAGGAACACGAAACTCCAGTCTTTAAAAGAAAATCGCGAAATAATCCTATTCCTGAGAAGACGACACGCCAGCGCATCTTTATCAGCTACAAGCGTGATGTTGAGCCAGATGAACCAGTTGCTTTAGAGGTTTTTCAGGCGCTGTCGCAGCAGCACGAAGTTTTTATCGACCAGAAGATGCTAGTTGGTACGCGTTGGGCTGAACGCATTGAAGGGGAAATTCGTCAAGCTGATTTTCTCATTGTTTTCCTTTCGGCTCAATCAGTCCACAGCGAGATGGTAGAGCAAGAAATCAAGATGGCGCATGAAATGGCGCAAGTGCAGGGAGGACGTCCCGCTATTTTGCCGGTGCGTTTGGCATATCGGCAACCGTTTCAGTATCCTTTGAGTCGTTACCTGAACGATATCAACTGGGCTTTTTGGCAAGGTGAAGAGGATACACCACGGCTGATAGCAGAGTTGACACAAGCTATCTCAGGTGGCGAGTTACCTTTTGATGCGGTGCAAGCCAAAGCTGCTTTACTTGAGACGAGTGAACCTTCACTGTTACCCCGTCCTTTTGCTTCAGCACAACCTGTGGCGTTGGAAATGCCATCCGGGACGATGGACAGCGAATCTGCATTTTATGTGGAACGTTCATCGGATGCTATTGCAATCAAAACAATTGCACAGCGGGGAGTCACCATTGCCATTAAAGGACCGAGACAAGTTGGTAAGAGTTCGCTGTTGATTCGGGCAATTGAAGCTGCGGTGAACGCGGGTAAGCGAGTTGCTTTTTTGGATTTCCAACTTTTTGACAAATCTGCCCTCACAGATGCTGAACTTTTCTTTCGGGGGTTTTGCAGTTGGCTGACTTATGAATTGGATATGGAAGATCGAGTGGAGGAGTATTGGAAGACTCCACTGGGGAACAACCTCCGTTCCACCAGCTACGTTCAACGCTACATTTTAAAAGAGTTGGGCAAACCCTTAGTTTTGGCAATTGATGAGGTAGACAAGGTTTTTGATGCTGACTTCCGCAATGATTTTTTTGGGATGTTGCGCAGTTGGCACAATAGCCGCGCCACCATGCCCATTTGGAAGCAGCTGGATTTGACGCTGGTGACTTCCACTGAACCTTACCAACTGATTGACGACCTCAACCAATCACCTTTTAATGTTGGGCAGGTGATTGAATTACAAGATTTTACACCAGAACAAGTGGCTGACCTCAATCAGCGTCACGGTTCACCCCTCAACCCCAACGAGGAAAGACAATTAATAGTTTTATTGGGTGGACATCCTTACTTGGTACGTCGGGCGCTTTATTTAGTCGCGAGTCAGCAAATTTCCACGACTGACTTGTTTGCCAATGCGACTGCTGGGAATGGTCCTTTTGGTGATCATTTGCGTCACCATGTCTCGCTGCTGCACAAAAAAACAGAATTGATTCAAGGGCTGCTGCAAATTATTCGCCAAAATACCTGCGATGATCAGCGCGTCTTCTGGCGACTGCGGGGTGCGGGTTTGGTGCGTGAGGAAGGACGGACAGTTCTGCCACGCTGTCAGCTTTACGCTAAGTGAGTGGATTTGGCGACTGGAAGTCGCGGCTATACAAACAAAACCCGCAAGGCAAGGGTTAAGATCCAATACGGTTCAGTTAGCAGTGTTCAATTCTGTTGATCCCCCCAACCCCCCTTAAAAAGGGGGGCTTAATTCCCTCCTTTCTAAGGAGGGTTAGGGAGGATCGAGTCTTAACTGAACTGTATTGGGTTAAAATCCGCAGTTTTTAGTCTGCCTCCGCAGACTTCGTTTGTGTAGGCGCGGTTTCTAACCGCCAGCCTCAGAGTCAGCGATCGCACTCCACAGGAGCCACCCTGCATGGCGATCGCCCAAAGTACCCGCTGAGCGATCGCAAATATATAGGACTCCTGTGCAGATTTTTGAACGACACGCTTGCGGAGGGCAGTGCGAACGCAAAACCCGGATGTAGTGGGCAAAATACGGTAAGCACTGCCCACCCTACAATACTTAAGATTTTTCATAAATCCTGCGCGGATTGCTATAGCAGTTTGCAATTGTATGCAGTACAGTGAAGCTTATTGTTCTGCGATTGGCTTTGCCACTGCAAGAAAGGGCGATTGGGCACATTTTATAGGCGATCGCTCTCGAATTGCACTTGATGATATTGGCGATCGCCGTCTGTGAGAGGCTCAGATCTTGCAGCCAACAAGAGCCAGAGGCTCTAATATCTCGTTACCAGGTTGAACCTGGTAACGAGGGTTTGGAGCCTCTGACGACTCACTGTTGCAATAGGTGCAAGATCTCAGCATACAGAAGCTACCTAAAGGGCGATTGGGCAAAGCCCAGTGCCGGAGGCGATGGCGCAGAGCGCCCACTTCGCGATCGCACACACCATACTCTCTGTTTCCCTTGTTTCCCTAGTCTCTGTGTTCCTCCTGCAAACTTTTATTCTTACTTTGGTAAAATATGCAACTATCTTCAGTAGATAAAAACAGCTAATCTATTAATACTCAAGAGGGATGCGGATAGAAAAGCCGCTTTGCTAGGGGAAGCGAAAGGATGAAAGACTGGCTTACAAAATTATTCATATGCATATTGTTAGTGTATAACCTGTTGTTAGGGGCTAATGGCGCACAAGCCAACCAACTTTCAGATGTTTATGTGCAGCAATTGAGTACGATACCAGGAGTTGAAAGGTTTGTCAGTGGTGAGAATATAGTTAAAGAGAACCGAAAGGATGATTTTCGGCAATTTCGAGAGATAATTAAGGGTGCAGATAAGTTAGAAGGATTTTTTACGCTTTACCGCAGTAAGGAGTCTGACGAAATCTACTGGGAAATTAAGCCAGAACAACTTAATAAAAACTATTTAGGTGTAGTCACTTTAGAATCAGGGATTGGGGAAAGCGGGCTTTATAGTGGACTACCTCTGCAAGATTTCCTCTTCTATTTCCAGCGAGTCAATAATAATTTGCACTTTGTTGTTCGTAATGTTAAGTTTCGCACAGAAGCAGGTCAACCAGAACAGCGATCGCTTGCTCGTTCATTTAGCGACTCTGTTCTTTATGCAGTTGAGATAGTTTGTATAGATCCATACAGTAAAAATCTTCTGATTAATTTAAGTGATCTACTATTACAAGACTTTCCCGGATTAACTTCTGTATTAAAATACTCCTTGCAAGCTGAATATAACTTGGAACAAAACAAGTCATATTTTGGCGAAGTCAACACCTTTCCTTTAAACCTAGAGATTGATTCGATTTACGGTTTTTCCTCACCGGAAGGAGCAAATTTAATCACCTTACCTGATAGCAGGGCACTCAGTCTTAAGGTACACTATAGTTTTTCGCAACTGAGAGAAAACAACGGTTATATTCCCAGACTTGCAGACGACAGAGTCGGATATTTTATTACTGCTTTCCAAGACTTTTCTCGCAACAATGGAAAAGAACCATTTGTACGTTACATTAATCGTTGGCATCTGGAACCATCCGATCCAAATGCTTCTTTGTCTCCAGCCAAAAAGCCGATTGTGTTTTGGATTGAAAATGCCGTCCCTTTAGAGTACCGCGACGCAATTCGTGAAGGTGTCTTGATGTGGAACAAAGCATTTGAAAAAGCAGGATTTCAAAATGCTATTGAAGTGCGGCAGATGCCAGATGATGCTGATTGGCAGCCAGCAGATGTGCGTTACAATACGATTCGCTGGTTTAATTCTCTGGATGCAGGTTTCGCTAGAGGACCAGTGCGCGTCAACCCACTCACGGGAGAAATATTGGATGCAGACATCATTGTTGATGCCAACATGGTGCGCTCAATTCAGCAAGATTATCGCGCACTGATGGAAGCCAATTCAGATGATCACTACTCTGTGGGAAGACGTTCTCCAAGTGTCTACGCACAGTCGAGAGTCAAACCAAAAGAGTCAAGAGTTGAAAATAGGGGATTATGGTGTAGTCATTTCGTATTTGGGGCTTCAACTCATTTCAATCCTACTTCTTGCCCAGAGACAGTAAAATGGGGCAGCAATGTGATTCCAGTTTCCGACTGTACTCATACTGATTTACTTTCGACTTTTGACGCTAAACTCTTGACAACCGAGAAAGATTCTGACGAATGCTATAGCATCGAGTCATCTTTTGAAGCAGCTATGGGGGCGCTGGCGCTGTCATTGGTGCAAGATGCAACACCAAATACTGAACAGATGCAGAAGTACGTGCATCAATATTTACGTTATCTCATCGCTCACGAAGTTGGACACACTCTTGGTTTGCGCCACAACTTTCACGGCAGCACAATGTTAACACCCCAGGAATTAAACAACACTGAAATCACTCACGCTAAAGGTTTGGTAGGTTCAGTGATGGATTATTTGCCTGTGAATATCGCACCACAAGGAGTCCAGCAAGGCGACTTTTTCCCAGTGGTTATTGGTCCTTACGATGAATGGGCAATTGAGTACGGTTACAAAAGGTACTCGCACCTCATGCTTGAGGAGATGACTCCTTTGAATGAAAAAGCTTTCTTGGAGGAAATTGCTGTAGCGTCACCTCAGCCAGAATTATCTTACGCTACTGATGAAGATATTTGGGACATCAATCCTCTGGCAAATGTCTGGGACATGAGTAACGATGTGTTAGTTTATTCCCAGTGGCAAATGGATAATGCCCGCATGATGTGGCAGCGTCTCAACAAACGTTCTCCATTAAAAGGAGAAAGTTATAGCAACCTACGTCTATTATTTAACAGAATACTTAAATACTATTTCCGTAATGCCGCCTTGCTGACTCAATACATTGGTGGGCAATCTTTTAGGCGTCACCATCCTTTGGATGAGACTCACGCTCGCTTTGTAGCAGTTCCTTTAGAAAAACAACGCTACAGCTTGACAAAACTGCAGGAGTATGTTTTTAGTGAAAATGCTTTCGATTTCTCACCGCAATTGCTTAATCAGTTAGCACCATCGCGTTTTTCACACTGGGGTAACCCCGTACCCGTCTCGCGGCTGGATTATCCAATTCATGAACGTATTCTATACCTTCAAAGTGCAATACTACGAAGGTTGTTAGATGGCGATCGCCTGAATCGTTTACGCGATATCGAACTCAAAACTTTGCCTGGGGAAGCCCTAACAATACCAGAACTGTTTGACACATTGCAAAAAGGCATTTGGACAGAAGTTTTAGGCTCTAGCTCACATATGTCAATTTCTAGCATCCGCCGTTCACTGCAACGGGAACATCTGAATATTTTGCTAGACATGGTGTTGCGTACGACTTATGTCCCTGAAGATGGTCGTACAATAGCTTGGTATGAATTGCGCCAACTGCTCAAAGCGATTGATGCGACTCTCATACAACAAGGTCCAAAGCTGGATATTTACACACTAGCGCACTTGGAAGAAACTTGCGATCGCATCACCAAAGCATTAAACGCCCAATTGCTTTCTAATTAACCAGAGCAAGTAGGACAGGACTCTATAATTGATAGATGAAGTAGGTGATTGACCGTGGAGTTAACAACACGACAAGGACTTTCAGCAAGTATTCTCGGTTTAGCAGGGCGAGACTCAATGGATGCTGCCTATGTTGCAGAGGCGTTTGAGGCAGGGCTGAATTACTTCTTCTTCTATAATCTAGAATCTGAAAACTTTCTGGATGGATTAAAACTGCTACTAACGACAAAGCGTGAGCAAGTCTTAGTAGCAACGGGAACTCAAGAACGAGATGTTAGCAGCGTGCGTCATTACTTCGACTCTGTGCGCGATCGCCTAAATATCGATGAAGTCGATGTGTTTTTTGCTGAATATATCTCTCCTGATGATGACATGACTCAGGTTGAGGCAATGCTTGATGCATTGCAAGAATGGAAGAGCAAAGGACTGATACGTTACGTGGGAGTGACGACTCATAATAGAGCGATCGCCTTAGAAATGATAGAGCGCAAAGCGTGTGATGTCTTGATGCACCGCTACAACATGGCACACCGTAAAGCTGAAGAAAATGTCTTCCCTAACGCTCAAAAAGCAGGCATTCCCCTGGTTGCGTTCACCTGCACACGCTGGGGAACACTACTGAAAGGGCATCCCAACTGGCAGCATAAACCACCACTGGCAGCAGACTGTTACCGCTACGTGCTACATCATCCTGCGGTACATGTGGCACTTACCGCCCCACAAAACAGGCAGCAATTAGAGGAAAACTTATCTGTTTTGCAAGCACCCCAACTCTCCCCTGAAGAAGTAGCTTATTGGCAGGAATATGGGGACTTGATTTATGGGGATGGGCAAGATGCGTTTGAGACTCGGTGGATTTGAGAAAACTGATGGGCTTGTCATATCAAGTTTGCTTAATTGCTTATAAATCCTGAAGAACCCCACCCGCCTAACGGCACCCTCCCCGATGCCTTGGGGAGGGTTGGGGAACTCACCAAACCCCTCTGGGGATTAGGGGCAGGGTATTTTTATTACAAGTGTTTAACCGGACATGATATAATATCAAGTTTGCTTAATTGCTTATAAATCCTGAAGAACCCCACCCCAGTTTTGTCTTGCGCCAAAACTTCCCCTCCCCGCTTGCGGGGAGGGGATTAAGGGGTGGGGTTCCGACTGTATTGCAACGAAGTAAGAAGCGCGATATGTGATCGCGCTTGTGAGTGAAGTTGCTAAAAATTAAGTTTCTTAATCTTTGCTAAACAATGGATAAATATCTTATCAAAAGCTGTATTGTACTCGATGGCTTCTCTAACTGCATAAGTTGATTTGACTGACAACTATTGAAAATTTAGAGAACCAAATTTATCAATTGACTAACTATTTTTGTACAAAAATTCTGCTGGATGAGTTCTCTAAGTGCATAAGTTGATTTGACTGACAACTATTGAAAATTTAGATAAGCAGACAATTAACCAAATTCATCTATTGACTAACTGTTTTTGTAAAAACTGTATTCGAGAACAGATAGCATCATGAAAAAAATCTTAATATTATCCGCAAATCCTAAAAATACAGATAAGCTGCGCCTAGACCAAGAGGTGCGGGAAATTAAGGGGGCGATCAAACTTGCTAACAATCGAGAGCAGTTTGAAATCGTTACCTCCGAGGCGATACGAGTTGAAGATTTGCGCCGCGCACTGTTGGAACACCAACCGGCGATCGTTCACTTTTCTGGACATGGTTCAGGTAGTACTGGCTTAGCCTTGGAGAATAATTTGGGACAAGTGCAACTCGTGAGTATAGAATCACTCGCAAGGTTATTTGGGTTGTTCCAGGGCAAGATTGAGTGTGTTTTGCTCAACGCCTGTTATTCGCAAGCCCAAGCAGCGGCAATTCACCAACATATTGATTATGTCATCGGCATGAATCAGGCGATTGGGGATATGGCTGCTATTGAATTTGCCATTGGATTCTATGATGCACTAGGTGTTGGCAGACGTTATGAGGATTGTTTTGAAGTCGGTTGTGCTTCTATCGACTTACAAGGAATTCCAGAGTCAGAAACACCAGTACTCAAAGCAAGGCGGCGCTCATCGTCTTCTTTTGATGCAGAAACGAGTGGTGAACAAACACAAGGCAAAACCAACTCCAGAGGTGTAGTGTTGGCATCAGAAGAAAACAACTCACAGCCAAGATACTCTGGTGGAATTTCCCAAAGTCTTAGTGGTGGGCAAATGTACGGTGGAATGCAGGGGGTACAAGGCAACCGCAACCAACAAACTATGAAAATTAAAAATACTGCCTCCGCTAATGAAAAACAACTCACCCAGGAAGATGTGATTCAGTTACTAGCAAAGATTGAGCAGTTGATTCAATCAACCTCTCAATTGCCAGAAGCAACAAAAGAAAAATCACTCAGGTATTTAGCAGCAGCCAAGGAAGAAGCGCAATCAGATGAACCGGATAAACAGTTAGCAGCTGGAAATCTCAAACGGATGACAGAAACATTAAAAACTACAACGGAAACTGTCGCTACTTTTACTGTGTGGGAGAATATTAAATTAATACTGATACAACTACCTGTTTGGCTGGGTGTTCCTAAGAATTTCTTTGGTTTTAGTTTATGAACCAACCTATAGACAATCAGGAAAATTCGCTGCCCACCCAACAGCCAATTCTTCAGCAGCACGTGGAAAACGCCACATTGGGTGGTGGAATGACAGCGGCGATCGGCGATGATAATGTTCAGATTCAGGGTGACAGCAACGTTGTTACTTTTAACAAGACAGAGATTCTACAAATCGCTGTTGAAGAGATTAAAACCCGTGAATTTATAGAAACCTCACCCTACAAAGGGTTAAAGAAATTTGAGCCAGAAGACAAAGACCTATTTTTTGGTCGTGACCAATTTCTTACAAGTTTGGTTAACGAACTAGAACAAACTAACTTAATTTTACTTTTAGGAGCTAGTGGTAGTGGCAAGTCATCAGTGGTGCGAGCGGGTTTAATTCCCTGGCTGTCACAGAAATGGCGATCGCGATTTGTACACCTGACGTTTACCCCAGATAGTGACCCTTTTGAATCTTTTTATGCCAGTTTACTCAGTAAATACAAGCAAGCAGAAGCCCAAGTCGCCCGTGAGGCTAAAGCTGGTACGCTCACTCAGGTGGTAAATCGCCTGAAGCAGCCTGATGATTATTGGCTCATCTTTATTGACCAGTTTGAGGAGTTGTTCACCACGAGTCAACCTGGTAAACGTGACCAGTTTATCAACAGCTTGGTGGAATTGAGTAAAACTAAGCAGCGTTCCGTCAAAATTGTGGCAACAATGCGGGCTGATTTTCTTGATCACTTAAGTCCTTATCCTCAGCTTGTCAAGGCTACAGATAAACATCGTCCGTTCATTGCTGAGATGCAAGAGGATGAATTACGGTTAGCAATCGAACAGCCTGCTGCTCAGCATGGGGTCGTGTTTGAAAAGGGATTGGTAAAAGAAATCATCAACAATGTCCAAGGACAGGCAGGATATTTGCCGTTGTTGCAATACACCCTGAATTTAGTGTGGGAAACAGAAGTTAAAAATCACGATATTGGCGATCGCACACTCAATATCAATACCTATCGGCAGTTAGGTGGCGTGTGGGGCGCACTCCACCAACGAGTTGAGAACATTTACAACAACTTGACAAAAGAAGAGCAAACGTGCATACAACGCATCTTTTTGAGGCTCGTTGAGATTGGTGGGGATGAAGAATCGGGAACTGAGTGGAAACCCGTTCGTAGACGGGCGATGCGATTTGAGTTTAGCGAAGAACTCGAACAAAAAGTGTTGACTCAGTTGATTGATCAAAACTTGTTAGTGAGCGATCGTCAACCTCATTCTGAAGTCTCCACCGTAGAGATTGCCCATGAAGCTTTACTGACTTCTTGGACACGGTTGAATGAATGGATTGGAGAAAACCGTAACAGCATCGCCTTGCGCAACCGTTTGAATGAAGATGTGGCACAGTGGCAAAAGACGAAAGGAGATGATGAATTGTGGGGTGGCTCAAGACTAGAGCAAGCTTTGGAACTCAAACAGAATGAGACATTTAATCAGGTGTTGGGTGGGTTTGGTGATATTGCCAATCAGTTTATTGATGCTAGTGTAGGACGACGCGATCGTCAACGCCGCCGAACGGTTACTAGATTATCTGTTTTTTCTGCTGTGGCATTAGCACTAGCTGCTTTCTCGACCATTCAGTATCAGAGAGCCGAAACAGGTCAGATCGCTGCTTTAGGGCAAACCTCAGAAGCCCGTTTTGCCGTTAATAGAAATACGTTGGATGCTTTATTGGTTGGCTTAGATGCTGTCAAACGCTCAAAATCACGGGTTTGGGGCAACGCCAATTCACAAAAGCAGGCTGAAATGCAGGCAACGTTGGGTCAAGCAGTTTACTGGACGCGAGAGCGTAACCGTCTGGAAGGACATGAAGATGTTGTTCAAAGTGTCAGTTTTAGCCCGAATGGTCAGATGCTTGCTACAGCGAGCTATGACAATACAGTAAAGCTGTGGCGTTCTGATGGCAGCCTAATTGCGACTTTACAAGAACACACGCAGCCAGTGATGAGCGTCAGTTTTAGTCCTGATGGACAGACGATTGCTTCTGGTAGCCAAGATGGAACGGTCAGGCTTTGGGATCGCAATGGTAAGCTAATACGGTTTATCAAAGCTCATCATAGCTCGGTTTTTAGTGTCCGTTTCAGTCCTGATGGTAAGACGATTGCCACTGGCAGTGAAGATAAAACAGCGAAACTGTGGCGACTTAACGGTCAGTTTCTCAAGACCCTAGGGGAACATCGGGGAGGGGTGACGCAAGTAAGTTTTAGTCCTGATGGTAATACGATTGTGACAATCAGTGACAGCACGACGATAAAGCTCTGGACACGAGACGGAAAGCTGCTCAAAACCCTCACTGGACATACTGGCGCTATCACGAGTGCAGACTTTAGCCCAGATAGCCAGGTGTTTGCGACCGCTAGCCTAGATCGAACAGTAAAGCTCTGGAATCAGAAGGGTCAAGTCCTACGCACTTTCCCACACCCGGAACAGGTATGGAGCCTCAGTTTCAGTAGCGATGGACAAATAATCGCCTCTGGTAGTTTCGACGGAAAGATAACACTGTGGGCGCGAGATGGGAGACTGCTAGACACATGGGAAGGTCACAAGGGACAAATTCCCAGTGTAAATTTCAGTCAAGACGGACAGATTCTAGCGACCGCTGGTAATGATAACATCACGAAGCTCTGGCAGGTGCATCGAAGCTGGCTAACTGTTTTAATTGGACATAAGAGTTCTGCGACTAGTGCTAAATTCAGCCCGGATGGCAAACGGGTAGCGAGTGCAAGTCGCGATCAAACGGTGAGGTTGTGGAGTTCAGAAGGTGAGTTGCTTTCCACCTTGAAAGGACATCAAGGCAGGGTTCATGGCATTAGCTTTAGTCCAGATCGACAAACAATTGCCAGTGGTGGTGACGATGCAACTGTAAGACTCTGGAGTATGGACGGACAAACAGTGAAAATACTACGAGGTCATCATGAGCCCGTCCGTAAAGTCAACTTCAGTCCAGATGGAAAGATAATCGCTTCTGCCAGTGATGATGGAACTGCTAAACTTTGGAGTTTAGACGGTAGAGAACTTAAAACCCTCAGAGGACACAGTGGCAGAGTGTTGAGTGTTAGCTTCAGTCCGAATGGGAAAATAGTTGCCACTACCAGTGATGATCAGACAGTGAAGTTATGGAATCTAAATGATACAGAAATCAGAACATTGCAGGGACACACAGGTCGAATTTGGAATGTCAGTTTTAGCCCAGATGGACAAACGATTGCTACAGCCAGTGCTGACAAGACTATTAAACTCTGGAAATTAGACGGAAAACTAATAACAACGCTCAATGATCACACTGCTGCCGTGCTTGGCGTAAGTTTCAGCCCAGATGGACAAACAATCGCCACTGCCAGTAGTGACCGGACTATCAAACTTTGGCGACGAGATGGAACTTTAATCACAACTTTGAGCGGACATCAGTCTGATGTGAATTCTGTAAGTTTTAGTCCTGATGGCAAATTGTTAGTTTCTGCTGGTGCAGATGGAGTTGTTTTGTTATGGAATGTGTCAGATCTCAGTTTGAAGGGGATGGTGGCAAAGGGATGCAGCCAGATCCAT
Source organism: Scytonema sp. HK-05 (assembly GCF_963872035.1). NCBI lineage: Bacteria > Bacillati > Cyanobacteriota > Cyanophyceae > Nostocales > Scytonemataceae > Scytonema > Scytonema sp. HK-05. The sequence goes on along the minus strand of NZ_CAWMYC010000090.1, from coordinate 108,830 downwards.
GATTACTTGAAGACACACCCAAATGTTTCACCTCATTTGTGCAATTAATGTAACTTTTACTTAATTAAGGAGAAAGAAAATGGAAAAGAGAGGAACAGGCTGGATTCCAGATTATCCCGATGTTAACGACTACACCTTAGCAAACGAGGCGATTCAAAATCTATCAAACAAAATTCAAAGTCACGGTGATACTGCCTCTATTGAGAATTTGGCACAAAAGGTTTATGAGGCTTTAGGTCTTTTAGGTCTTCTGGTAGAACAACAAAATAAGAACGAGTCAAACAGCCAAAAACTCCAAAATGAGAACAAGCCAAACAGCCAAACACTCAATAAGATCCGGGATGACTTATACCAAAACATTTTCGGTGACTTTCGGTTTGAAACTGTGGAACTTCATAGTGTTCTTAAGGTGGGAATGGCTGATTCGGGAGTTTTACTGATTAAGAATTACTTGGAACGCATCATTTTGACATGGTCGAGATGGAGCTATTTTCACGAGGATCTTAGAAATTATGAACCTGTCCTAACTAACACCACGTTTGATACCCAAACAGATAAAGCAGTCAAACGGGTCTTAGAGACTCAAAAATGGTTAAAAGATAATGATGGTTCAGTCGATGGTTTAGTCGGCAAGGATGAGATGGATGTCCTAGCTCTCTTAGCCAACGGTCCACATTTTATTCGAGATATAGAGGAATTTCGTTACTTTATTGAACGCAATGCTGAAAAATATAAAGATTGGCTTACAAAGTATATGCCAGATGAAAATAATCTACTTAGTAATCAAGTCTGTCAAGGTATCTTAACAGTCTATTTATTTCCTATTATAAAAAATCTGCATAAATTTAAAGATATTTTAATACAATATCTTCCTAAAGAAAAAAATCCAGAGGTACAAGAACCACCCGAAGAAAAAAAACAGACGGAACCAAACATTACAAATTTAGCAAATATAATCTCTTTAGTAAAGCTAGTACTAGTAGGAAATGACATTTCCCACATCCAAAAGATACTGGTAGAAATAGACCCTGCTATAACAGAAATAAAAGATGCAAAAAACGCTATTAAGAAAGATCAGGAAGATATCATAAAGATAGTAAAACAGTTTAAAAGCAACTTAGAAACCGAATTTTCTAAATTTTCTCGATTTTCTGCGTTTGATTTGAGGGATTTGACGGAAATCATTAATGAGGATGGGTTTAAGAAAAAAATTCTTGATCCTCTTGAAATATTCTTACAATTTTATGAAATTTTTAAAGATAACTATTTAAGATTTTCTCCCGATATAAAGTCAAAGTCTAATATTTTAGAAGATTTAGATGAAGGATTAAATGAAGAATTCTGGTCAATGATCGATAATTTTGAAAGGTACATGATGCTACTTTATCTGGCTTATCCGCTAGAGATTGTACCTGAGTTATTCCAAAAAACAGAAATAGCTGTATCGTCACGAATTCCCAAGCCAATAGTTGAATTATCCGATAACAAATTCCGATCCCTTCTTTCACTAGAATCCTCAAAATCAAATTCCACAATCTGCCAGGAATTTCTACAATTCATAAAACCTATTGTGTCAAATCTTGACCAATTACATGACCCATTACAAAAGCCTTACCTAAGGCTTATTGAAATTCTAGCGGAGATATTGATGCCATTGGGTCAATACAGGAACCTCAGTGAAGCAGTGGAGCGAGGAATAAAAAAAATCGAGCATTTATTTAATGATCCCAAAGACGACGAAAAAGAGACAAAAAATCTTATTCGGGATACGATTGACGAATATAATCTTGGTATAGCCAGAGACCATAGCCTTATAAAGGAGTTACATTCACATTTTGAAAACCAGATAATAACTCTTAAAGAGGAGCAGCATCAGACTAATGGCTCAGTAAGTGGCCAGACGAAAAAGCAGGGTAAAAAGCTCCTATTTGAAATGCGTTTTAAGCCAGAAAAAAACAGTTCAAATCAAACTTCACCTAAACCGACTCAAAACTCGTCTCAACAGATGAAGAATAGCTTGTTGTTTCCTATTAATCGGACTCTTGATGAACGTATTGCTGAAGCTTTAAAAAATCAAAAAGATGATAATAAAGACAATCAGAGTGTATTTTTGTGTTTACCAGAATTTGTTGATTTAAGCTACTGGTGTTCTCCAGTGGAAGATCAGGGAGCATTGAACTCCTGTACAGCCCATGCTGCAATTGCCTTAATCGAATATGCCCAGAAAAAAAGTTCTGACACCTATATTGATGGCTCTCCTCGCTTTCTCTACAAAGTCACACGAAGCTTAATGCAACGAGAGGGAGATTCAGGTGCTTCCGTACGGGATACGATGAAGGCAATGGTTGCGTTTGGAGTTTGCCCAGAACAGTATTGGACCTATGAGGAAGATAAGTTTGATGAGGAACCAACACCTTTTTGCTATTCTTTTGCCGAAAACTACAAAACGCTTAAATATTTTCGCCTAGACTATGCTTCAATCTCTAGATACACGCTGCTCGCGCAAGTGAAGGTGCTGCTTGCATCTGAAATTCCCTGTATATTTGGGTTCACACTCTACAACTCTGTCTACGATGAATTCAATGTACAAAAAGGGCATATTCCTCTACCCCATAAACGAGACAAAGTCATTGGTGGTCATACAGTAGTTGCAGTTGGCTATCATGACCGCAAGAAAATCGAAAATGGAGATGGTACGGAAGCGGAGGGAGCTTTGCTGATTCGCAACTCTTGGGGAACTCGTTGGGGTCAAGGCGGCTACGGCTGGCTTCCATACGATTATATTACTCAGGGACTGACAGCCGATTGGTGGTCGCTCCTGAAGGCAGAATGGTTGGCTACTGGGGGCTTCGGTGCAGGGGCGAGTGCCTGGGACCGAAATAAAGGAGATGGTAATGAACCACCCAAGCAACCACAAACAAAACCCTAGTAATCATAAACACAAACAAATAATAAAGGAAACAACTAAACACAAACAAAAGGCAAATGATTTCTGTTAGAACTTACTTTTTCGCGTTGCACCCTTTTTGACCAATACAGTTCAAATAATCACCAGCCCAGAAACCAGGTTTTTTCCAAGAAACCAGGTTTCTTTAACTATCGCAATACAAGTTTGAGTTCTAGCTAGTTTTTTGTACAACTCATATCAAGTCCAGTAATATAACCTTGATAAGTTCGTAGTGAGGACTTTAGTCCTCTTCGACTGATATAGCAAGGACTGAAGTCCTTACTACAAACCATAACGAGTTGGATAAAGTGTAGTTAATAAATGCAATTCATTCACTGAGAACTTGAATTTCATCGAGTTGATTAATCACCACATCCGCACCTTTAACATTCTCCGCCTTTCCTACCCAAGTGATACCAATGCAACCAGCAGCTTTAGCATTACGCGCCATTTGCATATCACCCACAGAATCTCCTACCATCAGCGTGGCACTTGGTTCCACTCCTAAAGCTTGACAAGCTTGCAAAAATAAAATTGGATCTGGTTTACTTGGACCTTCATCAACTCCCATTTCTAGTTGAATGTAATCACTCAATTGATGATTTTGGACAAACGCACGCACTTCTTCGGTTGTCGCTGCTGAAAGAATTCCTAATTTCAGCCCTGCATCCGATAGAGACTTGAGTACTTCTAAGCTACCGACAAACAAAGGTGAAGCAGCCTTACCAACATATTTTTCCGCGTCTTCCAAAGCTTGACGAGATATCGTTAAAGATTCAAACCATCCCCGCCCAGTTTCCGCAATATAAGCAGCAGCGGCGACTTCTGTTTCGCGACGACTCGCCACCGAAATTAAACCCGCTGGATCGAGGCGATCGCCATTAACCCCAAACGCCATTAACAATGGTTCCCCAATTCCAGGAATTTGCGCGTCTATCATTCGTGCGCCTCTTTGTGCGAGGGTACGCAAATAAGCTTCAGAATCTTCCAGAGTCCCGTTTTTATCAAACAGAATCGCCTGGATATTGGAAAACGTCACATTTCTACACTTAATTGTTGCCAAAATAGACCTCTCGCGATCGCTCAACCAAGAATCATTAAAACCTGTTTTCCGTACTATTTCACTAGCACTCACCCAAGTTGGCTGCGCTCTTTGGAGGCGCTTTCTCCCCTATAGTAGAAGCAAATATGTTTATAAAAACTCATTTGACAGCCCTATGGCTCGTACAGGTTATACCCTACCAGTGTTTGCAGTAGCGGCGGCTAAAGCTGCTTTGATGCATCTGCGTGAAAAAATCGATTCTCAACTGTCGGTTGAGATTGACCTCCTCCCTGAAAAAGCAGAGATTCCCATTTCTCAGGTTGCAGCTTTAGATGCTCAAAGTGCCTTAGCAGTGACACTCAGCGATCCAGGTGATAACTTAGATTTAACAAGGAACACGCCCATTTGGGCTTGGGTGAGGTTGTCCGAAAGGCAATCTCAAGCCCTGGTTTTAGAAGCGGGTGAGGGTTTGGGAAAAACAGCTTCTGGAGAAGCAGCAATTTATAACTATGCCCGTCGCTTGTTTGATGCTAATTTACTACCTCTGATTCCCCCAGAGCAAACGGCAACGGTGACAATTATTCTTCCCGAAGGTCGTCAACTAGCGAAACGTACCTCGAATGAAGCCTTTGGCATTTTAGAGGGATTGTCTTTATTGGGAACCAGCGGAATTTCTCAACCCCTGTCTGCGGCTGATCACCTAGAAGAATTTCGGCTGTCGTTGCAGGATAAAGTCAAAGTTTGTCCTAATCTCGTATTTTGTATTGGTAGCAATGGTATGCAAGTCGCACAACGTTTAGGCATACCAGAATCAGCAATTGTGCAAACAGGCAACTGGATTGGTGCGTTGTTGGTAGAAGCTGGACTATACCAAGCAAGTTCTGTTTTGTTGCTGGGATATCAGGGTAAACTGATTAAGCTGGCGGGTGGAATTTTCAATACGTCTAGTCATTTAGCAGATGCCAAATTAGAAATTATTAGTGCAGCGGTGGTTACAGTTGGCGGTGATATACAAGCAGTGCAAGCAGTTTTAGATGCCAAGACTGCTGATGCAGCACACAAAAAATTAATAGAACTGGGCTTGTCGGAATCAGTATTTGGGATACTGGCGGAAAAGATTAGTCAGAAGGCTCAAGCTTACGTGCAAAAATATGCCAATGTTCCCCTTAAAGTTGGGACTGTTTTGTTTGACCGTAAAGGTGAAATTATCAGCCAAGACTCACAAGCAAAAGAACTGTTAGTTATTCAATCGTCAGATTAGTCGTGCTAGTTGAGTGATTTTGTTGCTGAGATTTACGCAGTGTTATAAATGCAAGAATAGCCACAACTGTCAGGTAAATACGTTGTAACCAGGCATTACTCAAGCTAAGGGTCATACGCCCTCCAATAATTCCACCTATAAACATAGCAAGACCAAGAATCATACCTAGTTGGTAATCTACTATTCCATGCTTTATAAATATTAGGGTGGCAACAAGTGAGGAAAATACATTAATGACTTTGGTCGTAGCTATTGCTTGAATAAATGTCATACGAAATAGCATAATGTAGGCTGCTGTTAGCAAAGTCACGTAACCGCCACTGAAAAAGCCACCGTAAATACCAAGCACGAAAGTGACTATATACCCTGCTATTTCTGCGATCCGTGAAGGTATTCCCACAGATGGAACGACTCCAGCATTTCGGTTGGCAATTGACAGCACAGCAACTGCAATCATTGAAATAGAAATAATAAGTGGCATTGATTTTGACGGCACAATAAGAACAAGTAATGCTCCCAAAATTGAGCCAGCCAGTGTTAGGACTATCAGTAGTGGTAAGCGAAGTGTATCAATCACTTTTTTACCAATAAAAGGCAATGTACCTCCAATACTCATTAAGGTTAACGCCAGCATATTAGTCGCAAGGGCAGTGCGCGGTTCAACTCTAAACTCAAGCATGACTGGCACGGTAATGAGGGAAGTGCTACCAGCAATCACACTGATAATGCTTGCTATTAAGAAAACAGCAGCAAGCATGATTATTTGGATAACAGTCATGAGATGTTACTTTTATAATGAATTTATTTTTGAGGAATATCCCGGTTAGGAACAGTAATTAAAAGCTTTTCATTACTGAAGATACAGTAAGTTTTTGATTATAGCAATGCAGAGAAAATTTAGTGCCAATCCAAGATTCTTTTGCCAACTTAGTTAGTACCAAATTCATGATAATTGGTAACAACTAAGTAGGTATAAGTTAGAGAAAAAGATGCTGAAATTTGGTTTCAGCATCTCTAATTAAGGAAAATAAAAATAATAAAGTAAGCGCTTCTGAAATTATTTGGTAAATTAGATTTTGTAGGGTGGGCAATGATGTTTGCTGCCCAGTAGTACCAGATTTAGTGAGGATTGCCCACTCTACTAAAAATTTCTTATTAAATTATCAAAGGAAATCAGTAGAAATTCAAGTTGCACGGCATTGCATTAATATCCTTCTTCGTTTTATTCTGCTATGTATGAAACGTCTTCTTATTCTTGGCGGAACAAGTGATGCAGCAGAATTGGCAGCTAAAGCCTCGGCTATCCCAGAGGTAGAAGTTATCACATCTCTAGCAGGTCGCACCAGTCAACCACAAGCCCCAGCAGGAATGCTGCGTATCGGCGGTTTCGGCGGTGAAGCAGGGCTGGTTGAATACCTGCGTGACGCCAAAATAGATGTGCTCATTGATGCGACTCATCCCTTTGCCGCGCAAATGTCTTTTCATGCAGCAGCAGCCGCTACAAGCTGTAAAATACCGCACCTAATGCTCATCCGTCCTGCATGGGAGCGTCTTCCTAGTGACCAGTGGGTTGAAGTTGATAGTGTCGAAGCAGCCGCCGCCGTATTACCTGAATTTGCCAATCGGGTATTCCTAACTATCGGTAGGCAGCAACTTGCCCCCTTTGCCAGTCTGAAAGATATTTGGTTTTTGATGCGGCTGATTGACCCCCCCGCCCCTGATGCATTAGTGCCACCAGGGATGATATTGTGCGATCGCGGTCCCTTTGCCCTAGATAATGAGCGCAAACTCTTGATAGAACATCAGATTGATACTATAGTCAGTAAGAATAGCGGCGGTGATGCTACCTATGCCAAGATGATTGCAGCGCGAGAACTTGGGATAAGGGTCGTGATGGTGAAGCGTCCAGTGACTCCACTAGGAGAAAAGGTGAGTGATGTAGAGAGTGCTGTAGCGTGGTTAGTAAATCAGCTATAGAGTGTTAGCATTTGGATGAAGTAACCGAGTAGGTGTTGACCAATGACAGAGGCAAGACCTCAAGCCGAATCAAAGCGTAAGGTACTGCTGTATCCTGGCGAAGATGGTTATTTTGTCGTCGAGGTACCGAGTTTGCCGGGTTGCATCAGCCAGGGGAAAACTCGTGAGGAAGCTCTAGCAAATATTGAAGAGGCGATCGCTCTTTACATTGAAGTTCTGCAAGACCGAGGCGAGCCTGTTTCATAATACACAGCGGTGTTAGGCTTCATACCGAATTGAATATGTGAAGTATATCAACTGGCTTGTGCTAGAGAACGTACAGTGAGAATTTCATCGGCACGCAACGCTTCAACAGCAGATACTGGAACAGCAATCACTGCAATTGACTCACCCACTGCGTTGAATACCTCCAGTACACAGCCATCTTCTCCACCAGTAGGATGAGGAACCAAATCAACTAACGTTGCAATATCACCCGCTCTCAGCTGATGCTGTGGTAAGTCGAGAGTTAAAGCAACCTCCTTATACAACTCAAGCGTCATGACGAGACTCCTTACGAGGTTTGAGGGTAACAAACTGAAATTTGCCGTCACTTTGTCGTTGTAGCCAAATTGTAACAACTGGCAAGTTCACTCCATTGATGCCGAGCAAATCTCCTTCAACACGATAGAAGATGCCATATTCATTAGTTCCATCTTCCACAGCTTCGACCGACTCAGCAAGTGACTCAATAGCTGCCCGTAATGCTTCCGGATTTTCTTGAGTGAATCCAGCCTGCCCTAGAAACTTGGATTTATCATTTCTTGCTTTGTACACCAGCAGATAGCGGGTTAGTTTATCGTCTGGAATAATTGCATCTGCTGGAATTTTCACACTGAAACCTCAATGCCCCTCAATGCATAAATCATGTAAACTTATATGATAGGACTTCCTCTGTGGAAGAAGCGATCGCCCCACCGATAACCTTCATGCAACCGCGTTCGCGGAGCGTGCGCTTAGCGCGATCGCTTCAGGATGAAATAAATACTTTATCTGCTTGAACCTGTCGTTCGGTGTAAAGTGTTGCTATTTACTAGCGCAATTACTAGTCCAATCTAAAGGGAAACCTCACACAACTTTATCAGAATATCAATCCAGTACATATCTGTTTCCCGATCTCGTTGTAACGATAGCATTTCGTGAGCTTTGATAACTTGATCTTGGTAAACGTTCAGCAATACACCTAAAGCATGAAGAATAGATTGCTTATCCAGTAACGTATAAGAGTGTTTCAGAGCGTCAATCAATGCTTGACTACCGCGCTGCTCGAAGTGAGAAGCTGGAGCCATAGAAGATGAGGGATTTTTGAGAAAAAAATCGTCGAGCTGCATCATGCTTCCTCGAAAGTTGTCAAGAAGAGATTGAGCATAGAAAAGTTCTCCACGCATGACTCGACGATATACTTCCTCTGCTTGTGCTAGCCCTTTACTGATTAGGCGATTGACTTCATCAACATCTAAAGTGAACTCTAAGCCTTGAGACGCTTCAATAACCTGATTTATCAGAGTTTTGGGGTCGTAAATAACTTGAATGGGTTTTAAGTACCAAGGCGATGGCTGAAGATGTTCTGGCTTGAAGTAAAGGACATCAATTTTGTTGAACGGTTTGAAGTGAGAGACGCAAACCCACTGAATTCCTGTCCATTCATTGTATAGCCATTCTCCCCAGTGCTTGGGAGCAGAAAAACGTTCTCAAAGGAAGTGTTCATAAAACTCTGGCTGAACTACAACCCGAAAGTCAATATCTGAAAACTCATCTGTTGAACCTGATGCCACGGAACCTTGAACAAATAAAACTTCAATACCTTGCTTCGCCAAAAAATACTCGACAACTCTATCAAGTAAAAGCTGACGTGCTGCATTTAGCTCTTGTGCACTGAATTCCATTGTTCTTCAGGATAAATAAGGGCTTTCACTCATTCACAACCAGATAGCGGGTTATACCAATTCATAAGGTACGGCATTCAAAATTCACGCATTAAGAAAGCCTAAGATAACGAGGGATTGGGACTGTGTATCTGTCGCATTCTTTTTTCAAATTGGTATTAGGTATTATCTGCATCTTTTTGAAATCCTTCTACTACAACTTGGTTCGTTGAACGTCTATTCCCTGCTTTTTTGTACTGGCGCGGCTAGCGAACCCTCAGAAAGACCAGCTTCACGCAGGCGAAAAGCACCGATATTCCGACTGAGTACTGCCAGCCCTGCCAAGTGCGCCTGTAAGCCAGCGGTACTCGCGCAGCAATCAGTTAGTACGATGGGTTCAATGCCAATGTCGAAAAAATCCATCGCGATTTTCAACACACACATATCAGTGTCAATGCCGACTATGAAAACCCGTTCAAAACACTGCTTTATAAGGTAGTCTCTCAGTTCATCCGGTATGCCGCACAGCCCCAGCTTAGAAAAAACTCTTTCCGGTTGAACCCAGGGTTGTAGTTCTGGGACAATATCAATTTCTGGCTCATTAGCACAGCTGTGCCAATCAAGGAATTTTTGGTACGGTCCATCAGGTGCGTTGACGAAGCGAGTGAATAAAACTGGTGCATACTCATTTCGCTCGATTAAACGAGCAACTCGTTGCCCGATGTGATGAGTGAATTCGTTGATAAAACCGCATTGCACATCAACGATGATTAATGGCTCAGACATTGTTTAAGCGATAAAAAACAGTGGTAAATATAGTGCTTCTCGTTTGGATGAACTAATTATTTATCTGTGTCCATCTGTGTCCATCTGTGGTTCTTATTTCTTGATGTATTAGACATCTCCAGAAATTAATTTTGCGTTGTCTACAATCCTTGTACAGACGCGCCATGGCGCGTCTCTACATTGTTTTTCGGAGATGTCTATTGCACTCAACTCGCGAACCCTTAAGTGATCTGTATATGCGTGCCGATCGCTGGATAATTAAATGATTCCCAGGCATTACCACCGCGCAGGAAAACTTCCATCCAGCGCGTATGTTCGCCTTGTCCATTTGTCCAGCCACTGCTACCAGGTGCAAAAGCTAACTGTCCGGATTCGACGGCAAAGCTGCCATCACTCTTGGTCGCTTCCAGTTCCCTCTCGCCAATCTGCAAACGCACAGGCTGACCTTCGTGCGGCTTACTAGCCTCATGTTTAATTGTGGTTTTCAAGTTGCCGTAGCCGTCAATATAGGCAATACAATTGGGCGGTACGTCGGGTATATCAGAAGGGGGGATCTCCTCATCTAGAGCATCAGGTTGACCCAGCGCGATCGCCCCTGCCGCCTCCGGAAACAAGTCGCGAGAACGAAACTGTGAACCTTCAGCCGCTACAGCAGCCCAGCGCAACTCAACTGCCAAATCCCGCACGAATGAGAAGGCATAACCAGCATTAACGCCGATAACGCGCACACCCGTTGGCAGGCGTGCAAAAGCAAGACGCTCACCCGCATTACCAGCACGCGCCTGTTCATCATCTTCTCGCGGCGCAACGTTGTGGTAAATAATTGTCCCGGCGGGGGCTTTATTCAAGCCCAACTGCGCGATACAGAATCCTGCCGCTAGGGTGGCAAAAGGAGGCACGGGTGTAAGTATCGGCTCAGCATCCGGTAGATAAAGTTTGAGGCGCTGCACGACTTCTGCGAAGGCGAGGTCGCCAAAGCCGTAATCGGCGATGATGTGAACTAGCATAAAATTTTGTCCTGTATACTCACGCTACCCCTTTTGCCGTTTCTCGAACGATTAAATCAACGACATCTTCCAAACGCCCCGTTCGCTTGAAAACTTCGCGCTGCCGTGTTGCGCCGTTCCCTTGCTGCATGGTTTCATGGACAAGAGATGAGACTTCATCCCATTCTCCATACTCTTCAAGCGATGGACGCACGAAGGCGAGAAAGCTCTCAACCAGCTCACGCGCCCTTACAGCTTTCATAGTGCCAACGTCGATTAAATCCTCATCTAATCCATAGCGTGCGGCACGCCAAATAGCAGCGCGTATGAGTTCGTGGCGCACGGCAGGAAACGGTTCATCCCGGATCGCTTGTTCGTAACAAGTCCGCGCCAAAGCGCGCACAAGTCCCGCCACCATCACCGCTTCATCCACCGTTTGGCAGATATCCGTGACTCGAAACTCTATTGTCGGGAAGCGTTCTGACAAACGCACATCCCAGTAAATCTTCGTCGCCTCCTCTATAGTTTTCGTCTCCACCAGAGCCTGTACAAGCGCTTCGTACTCGGCTAATGACTCGAATATCAGCGGCGGACCGGATAGGGGCCATCGGCTCCAAATCTCGGTACGATAACTTGCATAGCCTGTATCCGTACCTAACCAGAAGGGGGAGGACGCCGACAGTGCCAAGAGCGGGGAAAGCCACACACGGGCACGGTTCATCACCTGGATGGCAACAGAGCGATCGCTTATCCCCACATGCACGTGACAGCCAAAGATAACTAGCTCACGGGTGAGTTGTTGATAATCTCGCATCAGCCCTAGATAACGTTCTTTGGGCGTGAGCTGCTGTTCATCCCAGTGCGAGAACGGGTGCGTCCCGGCGGCGGCAATTTGGTTACCGTCTTTGGCAGCAGCGGCAATCACTTCACGTCGCAAACGAACAAGCTCAGAACGCACATCCGCAAGTGTTCGACAGATGGGCGTACCAATTTCTATCTGCGATCGCTGGGCTTCTGGCTGCACCTCAGAGCCAAGTGCTTTCTCAGCTTTCGGGAGAACGTGTTCCACACGCGAACTCAATTCCCGTGTCACGGGGTTGATAATTTGATATTCCTCTTCAACACCAATAGTGAATTCTTCAGTTTGGGATGGCATAGCTTGTGTCCTTCGCTTGTTCACGAACTTTGTTAGCGGGAGCGAGAACTTTAAAATTAATGGGTTCAGGATTGGGAAACCCTTTTAAACGCTTGGTGTACTTAGGGCTCTTGGGTTAGACCCAAAGTAGATATTCCTCAATTCTTCCAAGGAGACATCTGTCTGCGGTTGTGGATTAAGAAAGTAGGGATGGATTGGGAGGAGTTGATCCCGACTGCGTCCCTGTGGTGAGGAAACCATCTGCTCGATCAGGGTCAGGTAGTTCTCGGCGGTACTTTCCCAGGTGTACGTCTTCAGCACCCGCTGCTGACCAGCCTGAGCAAAATACTCCCACTGTTTTTCATCGCATAGCAACCGCTCCAAGCCTCGCGCAATATCAGCTGGGTCTTCTGGGTCAACGAGTACGCCATATTCGGTATCTCCTTTTCGCAGGCTCTCGCTGGGACCACCGTTCTGGGTTGCTACCACTGGTAAACCCGCTGCTGCCGCTTCTAAGGGAGCCAAGCCAAAGGGTTCATAGAGTGCAGTCAGCGCAAATACCGAGCGCCGTTTAGCCATAAACCGATAAGTTGCAGCCAGTGCCTCTTGTCCTTCTGACAAACCAAAAGCACTGATCTTGCCCCACAAATTGTTTTCTTCGACCACCTCCCGGATGGGGGCTAATACCTCTTCGGTCACGTCGTCGCTCGCCTTCTCTCGCAGCGGATCGTCCAGCCCCCCTGTAAGCAGCAACAAGTTCGCTCGTTCCTGAAGCGTTTGACTCATTGCGAAGGCTTGCACTAGCCCTAATACGTTTTTTTTAGGCTCTAATCGACTCGATGCCACGATGGCGGGCAAATCCCGACGTGACTCTGTAATGTCGCGTGCCAATCGCTGCTGAATGATCTCTTCGGTAGCTTCCTCGTTTTCGGAACGCGCCTCAGCACCGAAGATGGAGAAATCTGCTCCTGGTGGAATCACCGCAAAGCGGTTGTCGTTGTCTACGTCCACTGCATCACGATAGACAGGGTGAGAGTACTGTTCAAAGCGTTCTTGTCGTGTACTGGTGATATTAATAGCCGAGCGATTCATACTTAGGCGTTCGGCTAGGATGCGGTATCTGAAATGGAATTGCTCGTCTATTTGGGCGAGATTTTCTGGAGTGACCTCCAGTTTGTCTATCTTTTGCGCACCGAGAGAATGAGCAGTAAAGGTAAAAGGTATGCCTGTCTCCTCCTCAATCAAAACGCCGCACAGTCCCCCATCGGCGTAGTGAGCAGTCATAGCATCGGGTAAACCACCCTCCTCTTGATAAAATTTCAGGATGTTGGGTACCCAATCACTCACCAGATGAGGCCACAAAAACTCTTTAGCCAGAAATTCTTTTGGTCCTGCTGGTAGCCGGATAATGCGTACATTATCGACGCCTGGATAAGTGTCCAACCCTTCAGCAAACTCTGGCCACTGGGGGTCAATGATTTGGCGGGTGAGAATATCAACTTTGTGACCTTTTTGAGCTATTGCTATGGCGACTTGCTTGACGTAAATCAGCTGACCCCCAAAATCCGGATGTTCGGTCATATGACTATTGCCTGAATCAAAGTTGCCCTGAGGGTTGAGAAATCCAATGTGCATCGCCCACTTCCTAATACAGGTTAATTTCCGAGTTTAGACTTCTGCGTGAAGACGGCAGCACAACAGCATGGCGAGCCTATTCAGACTTCCGAAGACTGAACGCAGGCAATCAGGCTGTACATGAGTGCCATCAAAAAGTAAGTCAAAGGTCTTTCATGGGTTCCCTTTGGCGTACACCAGGACATTCGCGCATTTTCCTAATTTAAGTTAATCGTTACTGGAGTTCGCTCACATATATCGGATGACATAAAGTGCTTGTCCTCTTCTATCCCTTAGTCTCGCTTGACTTCACCACCATCGACTGATGGTTGAACTACAACCCGAAAGTCAACATCTGAAAACTCATCTGTTGAATCTGATGCCACGGAACCTTGAACAAATAAAACTTCAATACCTTGCTTCGCCAAAAAATACTCGACAGCTCTATCAAGTCAAAGCTGACGTGCTGCATTTAGCTCTTATGCAGTGAATTCCATAAATGACTGGCTGCACATCAGACCGAATTTGACAATACTTTTTGGAGAGGGTGCGTAGTTTGCGCTTAAATTCATCAGTAAATTTTATTTCAACTGAGGGAAGTTCACTCGACATCTATTCCATCCCACAATTCAGAAATTGGTCTGGTTTTACCAGCTTTTGCTTCCCGAAGCGACTTGCGAAGACTTTCTAATACAGCTTCTTTAGATTCATCATCTTCATCTATCTCTTCTTCAACGAACAACACAATCACCCGGACACGACTTTGCTTTTCTACTGCTAGGGGTTCGTCTAAAGACAGTTAACCATTTTCATCAACGGTTCCCATCAGTTCCTGTGCTTTCATTTTTTGCTCCTAGTAGTGCAAAACGGCACGACGACATTCTCCACACAATTAATATACTTCTGCCTTACAACTTCACCATCACCCACTACGTTACCGTATGATAGTGCTTCCTCTGTGGAAGAAGCGATCGCCCTACCGATAACGATATTCTCTATTTACCGCGTACAGGAAAATATATGAGGAAAAAAGAAATAATTCCTAATGCTGTTCCAACAGTACTCATAGCTTGGGCAAATGCACCACTGGAACCAAAAATCAAAGTTGTGGCAAGAGTTAAAGCAACAAATAAAACAGTACCAATCACTGAAACTAACAAGGGCGTTGTCCTAATCAAAATGGCTTTAGTACTCTCTTTAAAAATAGGTGTTTCAACCAAATTAGTGTATTTGTAGTGTTTCCCTTCCTCTAACTCATGAATAAGAGTGTTCCAGGGTTTATCAAAATCTGGCTTGATTAATAATTCAAAAGTACATAATTTGCTAATATTCTCAAGTAGGGAACAAGCAAAGATATCTCCTATATAAACTTTGGATACAGATGTAACATCAATTATCGCATTTTTGTTATTTCTAGAAAGAGAGGATATGTACTGTCTTAATTCAAGGTATTGAATTCTTTCAACTTCCCATTTAATATTGTCTGTTAGGCAAAAACTATATTTAGCTTTGAGTCTAGAAAGCTCATCAGGACTATATTCGGCATCTAGTGCAACTACTGTCTCTTTACGAAGACCAGTGTAGTATTTGTAAAAGCCTTTAGAAAGGTTTTGAAGCAAGTTATAAACATTTGTACGAAGTAGGTTAAGTTGAACTTGCTCAGTCTTGCTATCTTCGACCTGGAGCAATACTATACTGTTAGTCCCTCGTTCAATACAATGAACAATTGAATTAAGGTACTGATCAGGTCTATCAGTAGTTACAAAAATATATAAATTATTCAATTTTAATTATCTCCAAAAGTAACCACGCGACCTTTGCCTGAAACTTTTGCTTTTCTTAGAGAAATTAGTGCTTCAACAGATGTTTTTCCTACACCAAATGACATAGTTTTTCCAGTAGTTACAAGAAAAAATTCTGAATAGGAAACTAGACTATTCATAATATTCAAATTCGCTGGAACCATGAAACATATATCATCACCAGCTACGTAAACTACAGAAGCATTAATTTCATTCTCGGCTAGCTCTGCTATATGTTCAATAGCTGCTTTTACCTGAAATGAAAACTTGCTAGCTTCTTCAAGATTTTGTGAAAGTAAATAAAAATCAATTACATCACCTATATTGTCACCATCGCCTATACACATTAGTAAGTTGTCAGACACGTTATCTCCGAATTCTTCTTGTCACCATAAATTCTATTATGGAATACCCTACGGATACTCACTGCTAAGAGGGGTATAGATGTTTGCTTCCAACTACTTCACCACCACCCACTGCGTCACCGGTACCATCGGCTTCCACCCCAAAAACCCGCTAATAGGAGCAGCCCTTTGCATAGCAACACGAATTAACTCCCCGCCTACTTCATTGTGCCATTTGCCGTGACTGGAGACTGAGTATAACTGATTATTGCCACAAACTTCATTTTTATGGCACATATAAATTCAAGGTGGCATAAAAAGTGGATCTATGGTCGAACCATCTAAATATGTTGAAGTCCATCTCGATCGCCAAGGGCGTTTGGTGATTCCTGCAGCTCTACGGCGGCTGTTAGGTTTTGAGGAGGGAGATACACTAGTTGCTCGTCCTGAAGAAGGACGGCTGATTTTGGAAAAGCAGGAGGCGATTAAACAGCGCCTGAAGGCTCGGTTTTCGCAACTGCCGAAAGGAATAAGTTTAACGGATGAGTTGATGGCGGAACGACGCGAGGAAGCCAAGTGGGAAATGGGCGCATGACGGTGGTTTTGGATGCCTCTGCTTTGCTTGCTTATTTGCAACTCGAAAGAATTTTCCCTTCCAACTACTTCACTACCACCCACTGCGTCACCGGCACCATCGGCTTCCACCCCAAAAACCCACCAATAGGAGCAGCCCGTTGCACAGCAACACGAATCAACTCCCCGCCCACTTGATTGTGCCATTGCAACAGCTTCTGTTCACTTTCAACTGTGACTGCATTGGCAACAAAACGCCCACCCGGAGGCAATGCTTCCCAACACACCTCAAACAAACCTTCTGCTGTTGCACCACCGCCGATAAATATGGCGTCTGGTTGAGGCAATTCTTTCAGTGCAGCGGGAGCTTTGCCTGCAACAATTTGTAAATAAGGTGTACCAAGGGCGGCGGCGTTGTCAGCAATATATTGGAGTCGGGTGGAGTTTTGTTCAATGGCGATCGCCCGACACCTAGGATGACTCCGCATCCACTCAATACCAATGGAACCACATCCAGCACCCACATCCCACAATAACTGTCCCGGTGTGGGAGCTAAAGCCGAGAGTGTTATTGCCCGCACTTCACGTTTGGTGAGCTGTCCATCATGATGATAAGCATCATCGGGCAGTCCTGCTAGCCGAGGTAAAGGAATAACTCCAGCATCAGCAATACACTCTACAGCTATGGTGTTTAAATCTGCCAGTTCAGTTCTCGTCCATAACGCGGCTGTGCCTTCGATAATTCGTTCCTGAGAACCGCCCATGTGTTCAAGAACTGTTATTTTACTACCACTAAAACCGCGATTTGTCAAAATATCAGCGACAATTGCTGGGGTTTCCTTCCCTTCACTTAAGATTAATAGACGCGCTTTCGGGTAGATGGCAGCTTGGATGAGCGCAGGGGGACGACCGTTTAAGCTTAATGTCTCGACTTCGGTGAGTGACCATCCCAGTCTGGCACAGGCGAGACTGAACGATGACGGTGCGGGGATGATAGTCATCTCAGAAATCGGAATCTTGCGGGTGAGGGTGACACCGATACCAAAGCACATGGGGTCACCACTTGCCAATACGCAGACAGACTGACCCCGACGACGGACAATTTCTTCTATCGAATCACTTATGGGGGAAGTCCAGATGAGTTTCTCGCGTGGGTCGTCTGGTGGTAGCATGGCGAGATGGCGTTTTCCCCCGACGATCACTTCTGCACGCTCAACAAGAGAACGGGCGATGGGCAAAGCCCCGCCAGAGGCGATCGCACTCAATCCCGATAGCCCATCCTCACCAATACCGACCACTGATAACCATTTGTGCATTTAGCGACCGATGGAATTAAGAAGATTTGCCAAAAAGAGGTAAGGCTATTATCTCATGCTAAACTACACACACTTGGAGTGGGGAAAGTCCGGTGAAATTCCGGGACTGTGCCGCAGCTGTAATCAAGTAAAAAGTTATAACTTTAGACTTTGTAAGTCAGAATGCCAACTCTAAGGGTGTCTTCCGGACACAGTTCTTATCTGCTCCCTGCGTCGCACAGGGAAGGAGTTGCAGGCGTGTCATTACCGTATCATTCTGTTAGTTGTCCTGGTCTTTTTTATGGAACGTCCGCGCGGGACGGCATATTATCTCGCATCCGCATACCTGGAGGAATACTCGCTAGCCAGCAGTGTCGTGTGATAGCTGACTTAGCTGACGAGTTTGGAACTGGCTATGTTCATATTACCAATCGCGCCAACCTCCAAGTCCGTGAAATCCGCAAGGAAATGACCGCTGATGT
Source organism: Scytonema sp. HK-05 (assembly GCF_963872035.1). Classification (NCBI taxonomy): domain Bacteria; kingdom Bacillati; phylum Cyanobacteriota; class Cyanophyceae; order Nostocales; family Scytonemataceae; genus Scytonema; species Scytonema sp. HK-05. The sequence goes on along the minus strand of NZ_CAWMYC010000090.1, from coordinate 90,682 downwards.
TTTGAGAGTCTTGCAGGAAATTGGCATAGCGTCAAGTCTTCCAGAGGTTGACCATCTGCGAAACATTATGGGTAGTCCGACAGCAGGCATTGACCCATACGAATTAATTGATACCCGACCGTTTATCCGCGAATGGGATAATTATATTGCGGCTCACGCGGAGCTAGGACCACTTTCACCAAAATTCAGCGTCGCTTTTGATGGCGGTGGTTCTGTATCGATAGGCGATCGCCTCAATGATATCGCCTTGACCGCTGTCATGGTTGGTACAAACGTTTACTTTCGCCTCAAGTTGAATTTAGGTGTATCGCAGGTTGAACCATTCATTGATACAGGCATTCTCCTGAAACCAGAGGAATGTCTAGAAGTCGTGGCTGGATTCGCGAAAGTTTATTTACAGCATTTAGCAGTAGGCAGTGAGAAGATAATTCCCCATCGCAAATCCCGCCAGCCACGTCTCTGGCAGGTTTTGAACGACTTAGGCATTGAAAGATTTTTCCAAGAAGTTGAGCATCATCTTCCCTATCGATTGCGGCGAGTGTATCCGATATGGGGTGATGACCAGATAAGGCAACACCGATGTAAAGACGTTGCATACAACATCTCTACCATAAACAGATACCAGCACATAGGTGTCCATTCCCAACGACAGAAAGGACTATCTTACATCGGTGTTGTGCTACCCGTTGGTAAGTTGGAAACTTGGCAAACGCGTGGTCTAGCGGATATTGCGGAAACATATGGCACTGGTACTCTTCGGCTGACGCCTTGGCAAAACCTTCTCATATCAGATATTCCCCATCAGTCGGTTCCTCAAGCACAAAGTCAAATCGAAAACTTAGGATTGCATTGGTCTGCAACCAACATTCGCAGCGCCTTAGTCGCCTGTGCTGGCAATACGGGATGTGCGTCTTCAGCAACAGATACCAAAGGTCACGCCTTGGCATTAGCTAACTATCTGGATAGTTGCCTCACTCTCGACCAACCAGTTAACATTCACTTCACAGGTTGCGAAAAATCCTGTGCCCAACACAGCAGAAGCGATATCGCCCTCCTTGGTGTCACTATTGAGCAGGAGGGGAAAACGGTGGAAGGTTATAAAGTCTACGTGGGTGATGGTAACAGCAACGAGAAATTTGGACGAGAAGTTTACAGTTTAGTATCGTTTCCAGAATTATCCCTATTGTTAGAACGGATGCTGCAAATCTATATGGCAAAACGTGCTACTCCCAATGAATCATTTGGGGAATTTGCGAACCGATATGCTATTGAAGATTTACAACGGTTGTTTGAGCAAGGGGATGTGAGGCACTAGGGACAAATGACAAATGACTATTGAATACATTCGAGATGGTAACGAAATATATCGCAAATCCTTTGCCACTATTCGCGCAGAGGCAAATCTGTCTGTACTTGCCCCGGATGTCGCGAAGGTTGCCGTGCGTCTGATTCATGCTTGCGGCATGACAGATATTGTTGATGATATAGCAGCTGCACCAACAGCTGTGGTATCGGGGCGTACAGCTTTAGCAGCAGCGGCACCAATTCTGTGTGATTGCCGGATGGTGGCAGAAGGAATTACGCGGCGGCGACTGCCAGCAGACAATGGGGTGATTTGCACCCTCAATGATCCACAAGTGCCAGAACTTGCCCAAAAACTAGGAACCACCCGTTCTGCAGCTGCTTTGGAATTGTGGCTACCAAAGTTAGAAGGGGCTGTGGTGGCAATTGGCAATGCACCTACTGCCTTGTTCCGGTTACTGGAAATGCTGGATGCTGGGGCACCAAAACCAGCGCTGATTCTAGGTTTTCCTGTGGGATTTGTGGGGGCAGCAGAATCGAAAGCGGCACTGGCAGCAGATAGTCGTGGTGTCCCATTTATAACATTGCATGGTCGGCGGGGTGGAAGTGCCATTACCGCCGCAGCAGTTAACGCCTTAGCAACGGAGGAAGAATGATGGCGAAAGGTCGTCTTTATGGAGTTGGAGTCGGTCCAGGAGATCCGGAACTTTTAACACTGAAAGCACTGCGGTTACTACGTTCTTGCCCAGTGGTTGCTTATCAATCCGCAGAAGATAAAGAGAGTATTGCTCGAGGTATCGTAGCCCAATATCTCCCTGGCAATCAAATCGAGGTAAAATATCATCTCCCGCGTGCGCTTGACCCGTATGCAGCACAACCGGTTTATGACCAGGTTGTCACGCCTATTGCCGAACATCTTGCCGCCGGACGGGATGTGGTAGTCCTGTGCGAAGGCGATCCATTATTTTACGGCTCGTTCATGTACGTATTCACGCGGCTGTCTGACCAGTTTGAAACAGAAGTCGTGCCAGGGGTTTCTTCACCGATGGGATGTGCTTCAGCATTAGGAGTCCCCCTGAGTTACCGAAACGATATTTTCAGCGTACTGCCAGCCACGTTGCCAGCCGAAGTTTTGGAAGCACAATTGTTAAATGCTGATGCTGCCGCCATTATCAAGCTGCAGCGGCATTTCACGAAAGTTTCTGATGCGTTGTATAAACTAGGGCTTGCCTCACGGGCGCGTTACATTGAGCGAGGAACGATGGCAAACCAGCGAACCATACCCTTGGATGAAGTCAATCCTGCCCAAGTGCCTTACTTTTCGATGGTTCTGGTTCCAAGTAAGAGTCATTTATGATACCAAAAATGACCTTTTCTGAATTCCGCTGAAAGGGATATAGGGTGTTATGGCGGTTCTTAATTGAGTGCAATACATCAAGAAATAAGAACCACAGATGGACACAGATGAACACAGATAAATTTGTACTTCATCCAAACGAGAAGCGCTATAGTTTTGAATTTTGAATTTTGAATTTTGAATTTTGAATTGTTATGACACCTGCTGTTATCGTGCTGTTGGGTGCTAACAGCATCCCTGTAGCTAAAAAAATTATCAGTGTTCTTCCAGGAGCGCAGTTATACGGACTGGCGGGTCGCACTTCTGATGTGGATGTCGCTTTTACTGAGTTTGGAGCGACACTGCGGGAGTTGTTCGCCAATGGAACACCCATCATTGGCATTTGTGCAACAGGTATTCTGATCAGAACCCTCGCGCCACTACTTGCCAACAAACGACAGGAACCTCCAGTGATTGCGGTTGCCGAAGATGGTAGTGCAGTGGTGCCACTCTTGGGCGGACTCAATGGGGTAAATAATCTGGCACGCCAAATCGCCAGCGTACTGGATGTCAAACCTGCCATCACAACTACAGGTGACATCCGTTTTGGCATCGCACTGGAAGACCCTCCAGTAGGGTATCGTTTAGCTAACCCCGATGACGCCAAATCTTTCATGTCCGACTTGCTGGCGGGACATTCCGTGAAATTAGAGGGTAATGCACCTTGGTTGAGGAATAGTTCGTTACCTATCGACCAAAATGCAGAAAGAGTCATACAAATTACAGAAAAGCCAGTCGTTTCCACCTCAACCCGCCTCGTCTATCACCCAGCAACCGTGGCAATTGGAGTCAGTTGCACCTCACCCCGCCCTATCGGGCACCCCTCCTCGCTTGCGGGGAGGGGCAGGGGGTGGGGTTCCGAGGAAATCGCCCTCGTGCAGCAAATGTTGGCTGATGCTGAGTTAGCCCCGGCATCAGTTGCAGGAGTCTTCGCCAGCACCCTTGATGCTGCCAATCCAGCTTTACAAGCAATTGCCGACGCCCTCAACGTGCCTATTCGCTTCTTTACGACTGATGAGATTGCTGCTGTGATGTCGCAAAACAATACCGCAGATGGGGCAGTAGCGATCGCATTAGCAGCTTCCTCTGGGCGGTTGGTGATGCAACGGCAATCATCTGACTTTAGCTGTGCTATGGCGATTGCCCAAGGGGCAGTGGCAAAGCCAATCGCACTTGCACCCCTACCCATCGATATCAACAGCACAGGTAAACCACGCGGTCGGTTGGCAATAATTGGCACTGGACCAGGAGGAGGCGATTGGATGTCGCCGGAAGTCAAGGAAATTTTACGTAATGCCACTGATTTAGTTGGTTATTCTACTTACTTGGGGTTAGTGGGTTCTCTTGGCAACGGCAAGCGGTGGCATGAGTCCGACAACCGGGAAGAACTTGCACGGGGACAGATGGCGCTGGATTTAGCCGCAGAGGGGCGTTTTGTGGCGGTGGTATCATCTGGTGATCCCGGTATTTATGCAATGGCAGCAGCAGTCTTTGAAGTGCTTGATCAAGAAGCAAAACCAGAATGGCAAGGTATCGAAATTCAAGTCGCACCTGGTATTTCCGCGATGCAAGCAGCGGCGGCAAAAATTGGTGCGCCGCTTGGTCATGACTTCTGCGCCATCTCCCTGTCTGACATCTTGAAGCCGTGGTCAATTATTGAACAGCGAATTACTGCTGCTGCCCAAGCTGATTTCGTGATTGCTTTTTATAACCCAGTGTCAAAGCAGCGCCTTTGGCAACTAGCAGAGACACGAAATATATTACTGCGTTACAGACATCCTGATACGACCGTGGTACTTGCCCGCAACCTTGGCAGGGATGGAGAATCTGTTGAGGTTTACACTTTGGAAGATTTAGCACCAGAACTTGCTGATATGCGGACAGTCATTCTTGTCGGGTCAAGCAAAACCCGGATGATTCAGCGGTGCGATGGTAGCGTTTGGGTCTACACTCCCCGTCGATATGATGAAGATAAGACTTCATAAAATCGCTTCTGATACCAAGTTGCGCTCATACATTCTACCCTGCTATACAAAACTTGACTAAACTTTTTCAAACCTAGTCATTCAACTAAAGAAAACTTTAGAGGGTCTGCTTCCTGCTTCTACCAAGGGAGTCGGCTCCTTCTTGTCTACAGGCGTAAATTCGGGTGTAGCCCACCCTATTTTTTTGACTCCGAGGAATTTTTCTTGAAGCTTTTAGCTATTGTTCATCCATTATTTTCAGCAAATTTAACGAATCGTGGTCTCCCGTTCGACCTTTTTACAGGCTTGCTAGTTTTGAATCAGCTGTGGTTTACAAACCAGATGATTTTGGGCTTTGGTTTTCAGCACTGTCACTAAAGTATCAGAAAGCTACAACTGTGTCAAACTTTTCTTTATGACTAATTATGAAAAAGTTTAGTAAAGTATTTGGCTATTTAGTCAAGCTCTCTCGCTTGTCCCCCTTGTCCCCCTTGTCCCTTCAACAAGAAAAGTCTGAAAATAGTTAAGAATCGCTTACAAGAAGACTATCGGAATCAGGTCATAAAGTTATATAATAACGGGAAAGTCAAAAAGCAAAACCGATTTTGACAACGCACTTTTTCTTCTATCTCTTGGAAAAAGCGACAACACCGTTAGACCATTGATTTGTTGAGTGTGAGATTGGGGCTTTCCGATGAAAGCCCAAACGAGAGGAATGACGGATAAATCCACACATCTCCTACATCTTGTCGTGAGAGTGGTAAATTACCGCACAATGAGTAGGGGGCGATCGTTCACAGTGGAAGAACACCGCTGTTAACACCAATCCTCTCAAAATTTAGGTATCTAAATTCAGGCATTAGCTAACTATTACTGCGTGACTCAATGACTGTTGAAAATCATTTGTGGCTGCCTGCATCGGCAGATTTAACTTTGTTGCAGGATGAAGTTCATGTCTGGCGAATTGACCTTGACAGACCAGAAGGACAGCTGCAACATTTGGCAGCAACCCTCTCCAGCGACGAAGTTTGTCGAGCAAAGCGTTTCTATAAAGAACAGCATCGGCAGCGTTTTATTGCTGGTCGGGGTATACTGCGAACTATATTGGGTCGCTACTTGGGTGTCGAGGCGCAACAATTGGAGTTCTGTTATGAATCCTCTGGCAAACCAGTGTTAGCTGATACGTTTGCTGATAGTAAACTATCGTTTAACTTGACTCACTCAGTTGGGTTAGCTTTGTGTGCAGTGACTTGCGATCGCCTCGTGGGAGTAGACTTAGAATACATCCGCCCGATTTCTGACGTTCTTGCCCTTGCTAAACGATACTTTTCACCTGCGGAATATGCAGTGATGTGTGGGCTTACTCCCAACAAAATGCAAGAGGTATTTTTCCGCTACTGGACTTGCAAAGAAGCATATTTAAAAGCAACTGGAGTAGGAATTGCTCAGCTCGAGCAAATAGAGGTTTCGCTCACTCCAGGACAACCAGCAAAGCTAAAGACAGAGCAAAAATGGAGCTTGCTTGAGTTGGTACCAGCTAACAATTCTGTTGCGGCTGTTGCTGTAGAGGGTAGTGGCTTGCAGTTAAGATGCTGGCAGTATTAATCTTGAGAACCTCACCCAATCATTGAAGCACTCTCAAGACCCTAAAAGACCATATCTGGAAAAACAGGATCTGTACATCTGCCAAGCTTTCTGTTGTCCTGCATGAATGATTAAATTTCTGGCTATGCGACTAAACCACCATCCACAACCATCGCATGTCCGTTGACATACGATGCAGTATCTGAACACAGAAAAAGTGCAATCTCAGCGATTTCTTCCGGGGTTCCCCAACGTCCCATAGGGACTTTATTAGCCATCAAATCCTTCAAATCAGAGTTTTGATGGTTTTGATGAATCTCGCTTTCAACCATTGGTGTGTAGATGTAGCCTGGGCACAATGCGTTGATGCGGATACCCGCTTTTGCATATTCAAGGGCGGCGGTTTTCGTCAGTCCTATGACAGCATTCTTGCTGGCAGTGTAGGCAGGAAAACGTTCCAGGCAGTTACTCAAACCAGCAGCTGCGGACATATTGACGATCGCTCCGCCGCCTTGTTCCCGCATATAAGGAATTTGGTATTTCATGCACAACCACACACCCTTAAGATTAATGTTGAGCACTCGATCCCAGTTCTCCTCGGTGCAGGCAGCCGTTGAACTACTCACTCCCTTGATACCAGCATTGTTAAATGCACAATCGATCGCTCCATAGGTATCGACAGTTTTTTTGATAAGTTTCTTGACCTCAGCTGCCTTGGAAACGTCTGTCTTAACGAAGATAGCCTCACCGTAGGTTGCCTCGATTTTGCTGACTGTATCAACACCCGCTTCAACAGCTACATCAGCAACAACGACCTTTGCTCCTTCCCTGGCAAAAGCTAGTGCAGAAGCCCTACCAATCCCCGAACCGCCTCCAGTCACCAGAACGACTTTTCCTGTGAACGTTGCTACCACTTCAATACCTCCATAAATTTGCTTTTAGTGGTTAATTATGAGTTGTGAGTTGTTAATTATTAGTTATTTTCAAAGACTAACTACTAACTGATAACAAATAACAACATAAACGAAGTGATTAACCGACTTTAATATCAGCTCTTTTGGGTGATTTCTCGCTGTGAACCATAACCAACCTTAAATTCCGCAGGGGTTGGGCTAAAACGTGTAAAAATCCGGCAACCTCCGGAAAAACCGCCCAATCCATTAGCTTGTTTTGAGGTGAAAAATCCCAGCTTGGGGCGGTTTTTCCGCCAAGTTCGTGGACTTCTTATCCCGTAAACTTGTGATGAGGTTGCCGGATTTTTCCGGTTCTGATGAAACGGAGCGCACCCGTTGCGGTAGGGTAGAATTTCCGAAATGCTTTGCTTCACGGAGCTTATTTTCAAGCAAAGCACGGGCTTAACCATATTATAACATTTTTATTTTTTCTTAGCTTAAGTTATAAATTAAACTGATATGTATGATGAAAAGCTTAGCAAGTAAGTATTTGCTCATTCCCCATTGGCTGATTCATATCATCCATAAAGAAACGGCAGTCTAGAGCGACGGCTTCTAACGCTCAGACTGCCTCAAAAAGTTTAATGCACAACGCTGAGAGCGCTTATTTATCGAAACAATTGCAGTAAAAGTCTAAACTTCAGACCAATTACCAATAATACAAACTATAGGAATCCGGTTTGATTTTTGAAAAGATACGTAGGGTGCGTTAGCAAAGAGAGTACGGCACTATTTCCAGGGATTCGGTGCGTTACGGATTTCATCCTAACGCACCCTACAATACTTAACTTTGTTCAAAAATCAAATAGTAATCCTATAGTAGTTTATGTCATTAATTTTGACATATCGTAGGGATCAGATCCCCGACTTCTTAAAGAAGTCGGGGATCTTGTAACCCATTAGAATTAATGAAACACGCTCACTACATTACCTTTCAAACAAAGCTAGTGGCGCACCTCTAGGCAACATTCAAAAAACCGGTCTCAATCAAGTAAGAGGAGTATGTGATAAACAATTTAGAGTCTATCGGTGGACAAACAATCGAGCTTCCTGCAAGTGCATCGAGTGTTTCCTGACAGCTGATAAAGGGTCTTCTAGCTTGCAAATACAAATCTGGAATCGTCAGTCCTTCTTGAGACCACCGTTCAAACAAGAAAGGTCGCAGTGTGTACAAAGGATTTTCCACAGAAGTCGCATTTTTCATTAACTGTGCTTGCCACTCGTCGTAAGGAAGCATTTGAATTGGAAAACCGAAAGAGCGCATCCATTCAACTAACATCTTTAACGATACAGGTTCAGGATGTTGTAAGTGGAAAGCTTTGCCTATAGATTCTTTTTGCCTTGATAGATAGACGATCGCTTTGCTGACATAGTCTACAGGAGACATATCCAGCATATAATCCACATCTGGAAAACATCCGATATCAAGACAGCCCTTGATCATCAGGTTGGTAAAATCATGGGTGTTAGACACACCTGTTCGACTGTCCCCTGCTATCAATGGTGGTCTGTGGATGGTAACGGGAAGTCCTCGCTCACCGGCAATCTTAACTAACTTTTCAGCAACCCACTTAGTTTGAGAGTAACCGAGATAAATACCCTCCCAATGTTCAAAGTTATCCTGTTCTTTGACGACCTTGCCAGCATAAGCAGGTGATTCAAAAACAGCAACACTGGAAATGTAATGCAGAGGTTTGGTTTTGATTTCACTTGCCAAGCGTATCACTTCCTGGGTTCCCAGAACATTGGCAGTCTTCAGTGCTGAGTAGGGATATACATAATTCAGCGTGGCAGCACTGTGATACACAGCGTCAAGATTAGCAGCCAGCATTTCAAACCCTTCAGTACTGAGACCTAAAAGTGGCTGAGATAAATCTCCAGGAATAGCAATAATTCTGGGGCTAAACTCTTCTTCCCAAACCGCATATTGTTGCAAGTTTTTCTTCAGCTTGCGCTTGCCTTCCTCAGAATTAGCAGCACGGACTAAGCAATAGATATCTGCATTAGTCGTCTGTAGCAGTTCATGGATGAGAAAAGCTCCTAAAAAGCCTGTTCCTCCAGTTAAAAAGACATTATCCAGTTCACTTGTAAATTTAAAAGTCGATGCCGGACGGATGTTCGGGTCTAAAACAGCTTCAGCACTCAAATCGAGCGTTACCGTCTTGACAACGGAAAGATTTGTTCGAGGGGCAACTCCCGTGTCTTCAACCTGTGACTCCAAATCTTGCGATTCTTCAGCTAAACGCTGTGAAAGTGCTTCTACATTTGGGTAATGCCACAGCAGCATAGGAGAGACTTCAAATCCCAGCATCTTCTCTGCTTGAGTGACTAGAAGCATGGCTTGGGCTGAGTCTAAACCGTAGCTTTCTAAAGACTCTTGGATATTAATTTCATCGGGTTCGATTTTTAGTGCCTCAGCAAGAATAGACACCAGCCATCCTTGAATTTCTTCTGCCGTATGAAACTGTTTTGAAGTCATTATTTATCCACCTCTAACATAATAGTCTGCGATTTTTTAGAAACCCGGTAACTTTCTCGAAACCGGGTTTCTTAAACCCTTCAATTTGTAGCTTTTACAAGCTAGTAGAACAAACTGGATGATACTGACAGTAGTCATCCGAGATTTGTAATCCTTGAATTTTTAAACTTTGAATGCGGTATAAAAATGCTGAACCAGTCATGATGTGATCAGCAACATCAACGACTCGGCGATTTTTTGGTTCAGCCAAATAAGAACCACGAACCCAGTCATTAAAACTACCCATCACCGGACCACACCAAATTTGATAATCGACTTCTCGACCCTTTTCTCCAGAACTAGACCAGCGAGAGGATAATCCTAAATACCAGCGAAAAATTGCCGCCATTTTCATTTTGGGATTGTTGATTGCTTTCCCTAGTTTTTCAGGATTTCTTTTGGACAAATAAGTTGCAGCTTCTTCCCATATCTGAGCAAGGCTCTTACGAAAAATTTGTTTTTCTAATTTTTCTCGTTCTGCGATTGGGATATCTTCAATCGAGTCATAATTCCTGTATATCTCATACAGTTTCTGAGCTCGTAGAGGGAACATAGTTCCTCTTTTCAAAACTTGAAGTTTGACTCCCATTTCAAACATATCTGCCGCTGGAGCCATCATCATGTCAGCCATTTCTGCTTGTGCTAACAATTGCTTGGTATATTCACAAGTTCCAGCTTCAACACAGGACTGATTAATCGAACCAGTCACCACATAAGCAGCACCCATCATAAAGCCGGCTAAAGCTGATTGTGGTGTCCCAATTCCCCCGGCTACTCCAACTCTGATAGGTGTTGAGTAACGATATTTTTCCTGAATTTCATTTTTTAATGCCAACATAGAAGGCAGGAGACAAACTAGGGGGCGATTGTCTGTATGTCCGCCAGAATCAGCTTCTACAGTAATATCATCGGCGATGGGAAGCTGGGCTGCAAGATTTGCCTGTAACTCACTAATGAGTCCTTGTGCAACCAGTTCTTTTAAAATTTTTAGTGGTGCTGGTTGGAGAAATTTGCTAGCGACTTCTCGACGGGAGATTTTGGCAATGACTTTGTTTTTGATTTCAATTTGATTGGCTGCATTCACGCCCAGTCCAGCCGCACGGTAATAGACAATATTAGGAGTCAAGTCCAAAAATGCCGAAGCTTCTACAGTTTTCACCCCATATTTAAGGTATATATCCACAGCACGGCGTTCAATGGCAGGTTCATTTGGACTGTGAATGAGATTAGATGCGTAGGGACCTTGAGGTAAGGCTGCTTGAATACGGTTAATAGCTGCTTCAAGACGGTCTGGACTTAAACCACCAGCACCAAAGGAACCCAAAATTTTCTCTTTTCCAAGTGCAATCACCATCTCTTCAGATGCAATACCACCAGCCATTGCACCAGTAGCATAGGCGTATTTCACACCATGAGAGGAAAGAAAACTGGGGTCTCCTAAATTATGTGTTGAGATGGGTGGAACTGTTATCAACAATTCTACTTGTCCTGTCCCATTATCAGTAGGACAAGAATAACCTTCGTTGGTGACACCAATTTTTCCTGCTACTCTTACGATGTAACAAGGTTTATGTAAATTCTGCAATTTATCTTTGATATCTGATGGTTCAAACGCCACACAATCTAAGTCACCTTTCCAAACTTGATTGTGATTGAAGTGACCAAAAAAGCTAAGACCGTTATTGTATTTACCTAGTACCGCATTTTCAGTTTTCACGGTAGTGATTCCCTTGAATTGTGAGTGAGAGAGAGTCGTTAGTGGTTAGTTGTAGAGACGCGCCATGGCGAGCCAGCGCTGCAGGAGGGTCTCCCTCGTGCCGGCTCTGGCGTCGCGTCTGTACATTTGTTAGTCCTCAATAGTAAAGGAATAATAAGTAACCACACCTACTAACAAATGACTAAGCCAGTAAGTTTTCAGCGCAAGCCAGTTGTAATTGAATAATTTCGCTCATTTGTTTGCTAAATTCTTGTCTAGATTTTAAGAAGTTAGCGTGAGCTTTATGAACGCTCTTATTGTTAGCACTTAACTTTTCGTACTGAGACTGAGTTAAGTCAAGGATAGGCGCTGAGTGGGCAAAATTTTGAGTGGTGGTGATTGGATGCAGAATGGATTGAGAAATAATTTCTTGAGTTACAGTTGACTCACAAGATTGTAACTCTTCCCTAGGACTAAAACTGTTATTAGTGGTATTTTTCACGTTTTCTTCGTCTTGCTTAGTCGTTGATGGTTTTATGTTGCCGAGATGACTTCTGCCATTGTGGATACTGCTTGAGTCCTTGAAAGAATTTGTGAGTTCATACTCTATCGAAACAGGAATATTTTGATGCTGGTTGCTAACAAGATGAAGTGGTTTTTTGCTAGCTACATTCTCAAAAAGCGTACGGTTTTCGTCACTCAAGATTTTGGCAACAATTCTGTTTCCACCCAAGTTGACAGTTTTCACAGTCGGTTTAAGTTGACTGGATGTTTCTGTTGTCTGACTATACAGAGGTGATAAGTCCAGAGAAACTTGATGACTGAGGAGTTTTGCTAATGCTCTGATAATAGAAGTATGGTCGTCTATACCTCTTCTATTAAGAGATACAGTCATATGTTCTTTGTTTTCCAGGATTTTCTCAATCCATCGAGAGCAGACATTACCAGATCCTGCTTCGATGAATATTTTTGCCCCATCCTCATAAACTCGGTTCACTAATCGAGGAAAATCAACCTGTTGACACAAGGTTTTCGTAAGGCTACGAGCAATGACATTACTATCAAGTGTGATGGGTCTATACTCAGCTGCAGAGTAAAATACAATGCCAGGTATGTTGTGAGACGGTAAGGTGTTGACTCGAACTATTTCTTCATACTCTGATTGCATTGGTTCGCAATGGATTGCATGGTTGAAGGGAGCGCGGAAAGCGTTGCAACCCAAAGTTTTAATGACTCTCTGACAACCAGCTGTATCACCAGCAATTAAAACTTCTTCTGGTGTATTTATCTGAGTCAAGTAGACGCGATTTTCATTCTTGAGGCATTCTTTAACCTGCGATGGAGTCGCCATCACAAGATAGGTACTCCAGAAATCATCATCTGGTGATTGTTGTGCTGATGGTAATCCCCAATATTCGCGTACGGCGTTTTTCGGTCCAGATATCCTGTCTCCAAACAAAGGAGATGCGTGAAAGGCGTTAATCCCTTGGCTAAAGTTGCTCCATACCCCCATCGCCGACATCATACTAGTCTCGCCCAAGCTATACCCAAAAACATATTTTGGCTTGACTTGGAAATCATCTCGGATAATAGTCGTCAGGAGTCTGGCAATGCCCATGTCAGTTTCAAAGATTGCCAAGGAATCATTGAAGAATCGCTGTTCAAGAGCTTCTATTTGCCTGGTTGATAATTTATTCAAGCTTCTGGGAAAGACGAGCTTGGCAATGTCGGCGACAACGCTGAAAAGACTTTTGATTGCCAAGTCATCGTGAACTCTGGGGAATAAGCGGAAGAGATTGCGACTAATGCCAAGATAGGAATTGACCGCAGCAGGATAAACGTATGCTACACCTCCCTTTTTACCGAGTGGTTTAGCTGTGAAATAACTGCCAGTCGGTGTTTGCCAATCTTCCCCATTTTCAAAGGCATTATTCACACCTTTGAGGGCTGCTTCAATTTCTTTGGCTAATTCCTTTTTGTTACGTCCAAGAATGGCGATCGCGTAAAGCGCATAATTTGCCTCAACACGCTGCTTATAAGCAGCAAAACTTCGGCTTGCTGCAACGTTTAAAGAAGTACAATTTTCGATGGTCTTCTGGAGAGCGTTAATTTGGTCTAGTAAATCGGAGCGATTGTTAGCAGCAATGGGAAATAGATAATAAGGTGTTTGCTCCAAATACTTGCTGTGACGCTGTATCTGGTCTGCTTCTTCTGATAAGATGACATGGGCATAAGTCCCATCCATCCCTATGCCATTAATCGCAGCGACTCGCTTTTTAAGTTCTTTGCCCAAAAACCAAGGTCTTGATTCTGGGGCGACATAAAAGGGACTACCCTGCCAAACCTCTTGGTTTTTGACACCAGACCATTTGGGGGTTGCGGGAATGTATCTGTGATAGAGACAAAGAGCAGTTTTAATCAGGCTGGCAATTCCCGATGCTACATATGTGTGACCGATGTTTGCTTTGACACTGCCAATTGCACAATTAAGACCATTTTTATCCGCTGGATAAGCCTGGACTAAACCTTTGATTTCTGCTTCATCTTCTTGGGAAATACCACTCCCACAAACTTCTAGATATTCAATGTCTGTAGGTTTGACCCCTGCTATCTCAAACGCTTGTTGACAGACAGAGCTGACGGCTGCTGCATCAGGTGTTGTGAGACGATTTTGCAAGTCATCAGATGTAGAATGCTGTTGTGCAAAACTAATGGCATCGACAACTGCATAAATGCGATTGGCTTTGCCACTGCCCTTTGGGCAATCGCCCTCTTTTTTCGCTGTATCTAGGCGCTTCAAGACAACTGCGCCAGCACCTTCGCCAACCGTCCAACCATTCGCCTTTTGGTCGTAACTTAGGGTATTGACTCCTGTATTGATTTGTCCTAATTGATTTCGCAGCAAGATATTTTCTACCCCACCAGCTAAATCAACAGCACCCACAAGCACAGCATCCACTTCCCCAGCACTCAGTAGCATTTGTGCGACTTCCAACACCTTGAATGTGGAATTTTCGCCCGCTGTCATGGTGAATGTTGGACCTGTAAAATCCCATAGAGAGGAAATACGACTCGCCATAATGTTGGCGATATAACTCAGATATTCGCTGATTTCTACTGGCTGGTGAATACCGTCTTTAGCAATGGTTTCCAGTTGAGCAATCTTTTCTTCTGGTAAAGAAATTTCTCCAGCAATCAAGCCTTCTTTTATTTGCCAAGAGAGATTCCATCTCTGCTGTAACTGGTGGACAGACAATTCCGTCTCTGAAGCGATGATGACTGCAACGTTTGCACCTTCTTTGATTCCCGCATCTTTCAAGGCGCGATCGGCAACTTTTAGAAGTAAGAGTTGTTGCGGGTTCAGCTTGGATAGTTCATTCGGGGGGATTTTGTAAGATAGGGTATCTATTTCCAAATCTTGGATGTATGCCCCTACTGGTGCTTGACCGTTTGGCAAGCCGTACTTCTTGAGTAAGTCTTGTTGCTCTTCTAATCCGTGCCATCTGTCAGACGGAAGAGGTATAAAATGCTGCGTTCCGTCATAAATGCTGCGGTCAAAAGCATCTAATCCATTGCAGGAACCGAAAAAGGCATCCATGCCCACAATAGCCATCTTGGCAAGTTGCACAGGTGCAGTTGCGTCAACAGTTTCTGTTGTGCCTTGTTCCAAAATCATATGGGCGTTGGTTCCGCCAAAACCAAATGCACTGATAGCTGCTCGTTTGACTGGTGCTTTTTGGGACCACTTGGCGGTACTTGTGACAATTCTTTGAGGTGAAATGACGTTGTTTTCTTCTCCTATGGGGTCAACTACTTTCAGTGTCGGTGGGATGACACCTTTGGACATACTTAAAAGTACTTTAATCAAGCTCACTGAGCCAGCAGCGACAAGTAAGTGACCAACGTTAGCCTTAACGGAACCTACTAAAGGCGTTGCTTGATGCTGACCAAAAAACGTTTCTACAGAGTTGAATTCGGTGGTATCTCCCAACAATGTGCCAGTCGCGTGGCACTCCATGTAATCAATATCTTTTGGACTGATTTGTGCCTCTTTGTAAGCGCGTTCAAAGGCGAGAATTTGCCCTTTAGAATTGGGGCTAAGCAAGTGTTTCCCTCGACCATCGTTGGAGAGTCCATTACCGGCGATGGTGGCATAAATGCGATCGCCATCTCTGAGGGCATCACTATATCGTTTCAGCACCACCATCCCGACTCCATCGGCAGTCATGAGTCCTCTAGAGGATTTGTCCAAGGGACGGCTCAGGTCGTTGTCTTCTGGATATCCTTGGATACCGGAAAACAACATCCGCAAAAACAGAGGGTCAGAACAGCTAATTCCTCCAGCCAACATCAAATCTGCTTTGTGCGTCCACAGATAATGAGATGCAAGCTTCGCTGCATACAATGGTGACGAACAGGCTGCATCAATACACAAATGAATATTGGATAAAGCCAGGGCTTGGGCGATGACCGCAGCTGGTAAACCAGAAATCATTGCGTTGTAGATTGAGGCTTGGGCAGATGCTTTAGCGGAAGCCAAATTGAATTCCTCACACTGCAAAAGCTCTCTCAATACAGGTGTTAACACCTGCTGATATATGGGAGCAAATAATTGATTGGATAATTTTGTAGGCAACGAGAGAGAGCCTAATATCACTCCACATTTTGAGAGAATAGACTGATTGCCTAAATAACCACTATGTTGCAAAGCTTGTTTAGCAGCATCAAGTGACCATTTAAAGGTATTATCTAAGCTTTGCAAAAAGTCCGCTGGTAGCTTGTAACCAGTTGGATCAAACTGAAAGTCGCGGATGAATGCTCCCTTCAAAGAATAGATTTTGTCTGGTTTGCCTTTGACTGGGTCATAAAAAACTTGCGGATCGACTCCAATTTCATGAGCAGTAATTGATGATGTTGAGTCTTTCTGCTCGATAAGATTCTGCCAAAATTCTTCAGGATTTTTGGCATCAGGAAACAGGCATGAAAATCCGACGATTGCTATTTTATCCACGGCTTATGTCCTTATTTTGAATGAATGCAAAAGATATATTGTATTGTGAGATTGCTTGTTCCCAGCTAGATACTGGGAATGTATTCTGTGAGGTGTCTCTAGTAGTCTGTCAAGATTGATTTGATGGGTTTGTAGTGAGCGCTTTCGCTAAAGCGCTTACTACGAACTTACACTTCTTATCCTCATTAATTGCTTCTCAACGATTGAGTAGGTATAATAACTCCCTTAGCGCCCAACAAACGCGAGTAGACTTGCCCTTGGGCATCATGTATGGTGTAATCGGCAACAATACTAGTTGCTGTTTTCGCTTTCACTTCGCAAGAAACGTAAAAAGGAGTATTGATAGGAGTCTCCGCGTATTGTTCATATTTTGGAGTACCTGCGGGCAAGCAAATTTCCTGATGAAAATGCTGCATCCAAATCCATAGAGGCTGGGTACTGAGGTCAATTGAGTAAGGATTAAGCCACCTAATTGGAAACTGTCCCTGTTGTTTATCCGTGATTCCATGCCAGATGCATTCCGAAGTGATTTTTTCTGGGCTAATGTTTAAAACCCTTGTGATTTTTTGAAAAGAAGCTCCGTGAAATAATGGAAAGAATGATGCTGTTGTTTTTTGATAAAAATCTGTGCCAGTAATAGTAATGATGTTATCTTCTGCCAGATTCAAGAATTCGTAGTTTGGACGGGTAGGAATTTCTCGCACCAGATGAATCTGGTCTATGCTGAAATGATAAGCAATTTTACCTGTTGGAGTTTTGCTCCAGATTTTTGCTTGAAAGATGATTTCTTGAGAATCTGTTTTAGAAGTTTCTTGCAAGTCTAAAATGTATTCATGTGCTAAGGTTTCGTGAAAATTAATTCCCTTTAAAACCTTGAAATCTGTGTAATTGGATAATTTATATCCAGGATAAAGTTCTTCGCAAGCATTGGCAATCCATGAAACTGCACAAGTCGCAGGCAAAACGGGTTTACCAGCAATCACATGATCCAGCAAAAAGGGATTGGCTTCAAGTGATAGTTTACGACGGATGCGGTAGGTTCGCAATTCGGAATCTAGGGGTGCAGCAGGCGGAACCATAGGGCTACCGATAACAACTTGTGCTGTTCCCTGATTGGTAGGATGCAGTTCGTTGACGAGCATTTGTGTCCCGACTTCGACAGGAAGAATATCGATACCCCGTCGGGCAAACTCTTTTTTCAATTGCGGTGTTACCATACCACTCTCCCAGCCACCCCAATTGATAGCCACGACATGACATTCGGGGTAGCGTTGCTTGACGAGATGAGCTGATTTGTTGAGAATTTCGTTGGCGATCGCGTAGTCAGTCTGACCGATATTACCGTAAAAACCTGTTACAGAAGAAAACAAAACCAAATATTCAAGTTGACTGGGTTTGATACAAGATAGAAGATTTTCCAGCCCCTTGACTTTAGCAGTATAAACCTTCTCAAAATCCTGTTCTGTTTTCTTTTCAATCAATTTATCAGCTAAATTGCCAGCGCCATGTATGATGCCAGTAATCGAGCCAGTACGTTCAACCACAGCAGCAAGTTTCTCCTTTAAGTCATCTGCGTTGGTGACATCAACGCTCAAATATTCAGCATGACCTCCTGCTTGTTGAATCGCTTGTAAAGTCTGTTTGATTTCTCGGTTAGAGATAATTTTGTTATAGAGCTTTTGTACGTTTACAGGTAGGGGCTTCTCTCCCAGTGATATCAGGTATTCCATGATGCTTTTTTTTAACACTGGTTCATCCAAACAATCTTTAGCCCAATCTGGTTCTTTATCTAGGAGTTCTGAACGACCTATGAGGATAAATTTGCAAGGAGAATGCTGTGCTAATTTGATAGTGCATTTCGCTGTAATACCTTTTGCACCACCACTCACGAGAAAAACTGATGTGGGGCGAATCTTGGTTGTTAGTGTCATAAATTCTCTGTTTACCTTGTTTTATTGTTAGGACAAATTGATGTTTCAACCTCTTTCATTTTTTCAATCAAGAGGCTCTTTCATATTCATTGTTTTAAGAAAAGATTGATAACGTTAAACCTTCATAAACTGAATTCACAGAAAGAGGCAATGGTTGTTGAAGGTTGATAAGATTGTCTGGTGTTTCTGGAGGCGGCGTTTCTTGAGGAGGAGGTAAAGTTAGTGCCGCTACAATTAAAGCTAATACTACCATAATAGCTGCTATAATTGGTAGTAAATTATCCTGATTTTCTACCTCTTGAGCATGAGGATGGACATTATGAGGAGAGACATTATGAGGAGAGACATTATGAGGAGAGACATTATGAGGAGAGACGAGTGGAATATCACCAATATCTCTATCATCAGGTAATAGTCTAATGAAAGAAGAATACGTTTTGTAGCCCTTAGCTTCTATTGTTATTTCTCCTTCAAGTACATTGCTGTCATCAAATGGAACTTGAAATTTATAAATTCCTTCCAAGTCACTGTAGACAACAACTGAAGAACCCGGCAAATTAATTGAGACTTTAGCTCCACTTATAGGAGCTTGTTTCTCTTTATCAAGAACGCGACCAATATAATTGATTGCTGCCATACTTTTAGGTGAGGAGGATGATGGGGATGAGGGAGTGAGGGAGTGAGGGAGTGAGGGAGAAACTCCTAATGCCTGAATTTCTCCTGAATGTGAATTTTGAATTGTTTTCTCCCCCTACTCCCTTATCTTCCCTATGTGGTTAAATATTGGGAGTACTAATCAGGGTGACTCGTCCGTGGGAACCGTAAGCGACTTCCGTAATGTAACGATTGGGGTCGTGTAGCTCAGCAAAAATGTGACCTGCTGACTCTTGGGCATTAATATCAGGACTCAAGTCAATTGCTCGGCAAAATACCTGTTGCCATTCCCAGTTGAGAGTCTTAGTTAATCCAAATAGACCAGCGCTGATCGGACCAAAGTGGACATTTTGTCCTAACCCAAAGGCTCCATCGAGACGAGCAACGGTGCAGAAACAACTGCGTCCATAATGTGTGGCTTCATTGAGAGATTTTTTCAGGTGTTTAGCCATGAGAAAGACGTGCTTGACAATCGCCTTTTCCTGTTCAAGATAAGGAATTTTGCCGTTGCGGATGACCTCAAATACTGGATTTAGATGGATGAAAGCACCTATCGAACCATATTTAGTGGAGATAGTGGCTAATTGTTGTTGCAGATGTTCCTCACTTAAATCTGTGAGATTTACGCGATTCACCCCTGCGGGTAAAGGTGAATGTTGTGGAACAAGCGATAGGGGGAAACTTAAAACAACGATTTTCCAGCCTTGCTCTGTGAGAATTTGAGCTAATTGGGAAGTGGTGAGGGAGCCATCATCGGTGAGTAAACCGATGTGCCCCTCTGGTAAGGTGAAATCTAAAAAATCCGGTTGAGGCAGGACTTTTAGTTTGACTTGACGACGCAAAGGATTGTTATTTAAGTTAGCCGATGGGTTGGAGGAGCTGTTCAGAGACTTTTTTTTTTCCGTACCAGCTAACTTTTGCAAATACTCGACAATTTGACCGATGGTACGTAGTTCTCCGAGTTCTTCCACATTCGGTTTGGGCAAATTGGGGTACATTTCCTGCATTGTCCCCAAAATTTCCACTCGCTTAATCGAGTCAATCCCCAAGTCCGCTTCCATATCCATGTTCAAATCCAGCATCTCTACTGGGTAGCCTGTCTTTTCACTCGTGATTGCCAACAAAGTTTGACCCAAGTCTGTCAAATCTGTGTCTGCTGGTTCTGTTTCAGTGTTGACTGTGGCACTTTCGGTGAATGAAGTTAACTCTGAAATGGGGAGGTGAGGTGTTGGTTCAGCTTCTACAAAGGAGTTTGGAACGAAAGAATTCTCTGTCTCTACTTGCTGGTGTATTCTTGCGTCTTCTTGTATGGAAATAGTAGTTTCTACAGTAGATTGAACAGTAGATTGAACAGCAATGGATGGAGAAGCATTGGATTGCAGACATTGAACAATTTGACCGATGGTGCGTAGTTCTCCCAGTTCTTCTACATTTGGTTTGGGCAAGTCTGGGTACATTTCCTGCATTGCCCCCAAAATTTCTACACGCTTAATGGAGTCAATCCCTAAGTCTGCCTCCATATCCATGCTCATATCCAACATTTCTACTGGGTAGCCTGTTTTGTCACTGATGATTGCCAACAGCTTTGTACCCAAATCAGCCACATTTACACTGACATCAGAGGTGGTTGTAGAAGAATCTGTAGGAGCAGTTTCTGTCCTGACTGCTACAGTTTCGGTAACTAGGGGTGAGGAGATAGGGAGGGGGGCAACGGATGGAGTAACAGATGTAACGGATAAGTTATTTGTGGGACTGACAGAGAAACCATCCGTATCCGCTACAAAATCTATTGCTTTGTGTATTTGCGTTTGAGTGCCAACTTCTACAAATGAATGCAACTGAGCATCCATTTTGAGTACGGGCTGTGCCTCAGTTGCTGGTATCTGGTGAGTGGCAGGAACTGGGCTATCTTGTTTGGTAGCCGTTGTTTCTAAAGCAATGAGATGCTCGGGTTCTTTATCTGGGGCTGTTGTGACTTCAGAGGATACTACAGGTTGAGTTATCGCCAGCTTACCATCGATGATCTGTGAGTACTCTTGCTGTATGAGTTGGAAAAAGTTTTTGGTGTATTCTACCTGAGAGTTGAGATATTGCTCGTGGATGTGTAAAGTTTCACTTTGTTGAGCGTGAAACTGCATCATACTACGCTCTAAGCTTTCCATGAGAACTGGCTTGAGCTTTGCAGCTTCTTCTGAAGATGTGCTGTTGGCAAACAAAGAATTTTGCTGCTGCATCAGTTGGAAAAAGGTTTTAGCATATTCCTTCTGATGGTTGAGATAGTGCCCGTGAACTTGTAAATTCTCGCTTTGATTCTGCTGAAATTGTGCTAGGACGTATTCTAAGCTTGCTAAAACCTGTTGGTAATTCACGGGTTTATCTGGACTTGTTTGCATTTTCGACTGTGGAATGGGTTGAGGGGAAGTGAGGGGGAGGGGGGATGAGGGAGATGAGGGAGATGAGGGGGATGAGGGAGATGAGGGAGATGAGGGGGATGAGGAGGTGGGGAGTTGCACAGCTGGAGTGATGGGGAGAACTTCGCCGCGTCCCCGCGTCCCCGCGTCTCCGTGTCCTTTTCCATTTGTTCCCTTGTCCTCAATCTTCTGGTTAGTAGAGAGTAGGGATTTATTTGTATGCCCGTTGCTCTCTGTAACCATCGCTGTGGGAGTGGCGGTGATGGTGGTGAGTGGCGCTGAGGGTAGCTTTGAGTCGGTGGGAGTGTTATTCTCAGATGTGCTTGCAGGCAATTTCACTTTGTGCCCATCCTGCAAAGCTTGCTCAAATGCCATTTTTGTTTTTTCTGACACGTAGTTAATGCCATTTAAAGGCACCCTCAACCCTTTGGTTTTCTCGGTTGCTGGAATAGTTTGTGGCAGTTGGTAGGGGTCGAGGTTTTTCAAGGACAAACCAGCTACGCGTAACTGCACGACGGCTTCCCTTAAGGAGCGATCGCTGTCTTTTGAGGTGCTGGGGTTCAAAGCGACAGTTAAGTGGGGGCGATCGCCCAAAATATCTTTCACCAAACCTGTGAGAATTTTCTTCGGACCAAATTCAACAAAGCAAGAACCGCCTGCGGCATAAATATTTTCAATTTCCTGCTTAAACAGCACCGCATTAGACAGGTGAGTTTCCAGAATTCTTTGAATATCTGCTGGTTCCTTGGAATACTGCTTTCCTGTCACATTTGTGTAAACAGGTATTTTCGGATTTTGGAAACTGACACTCTTGATCGCTTGGGCAAAGGCTTTCTGAGCAAAAGCAATCAGCGGTGTATGGAAAGCTGCTGACACAGGTAACAAAACGGCTGCATATCCTTGTTCTTGTAAACTCTGCCGCACTTTCGCTATTTCCGCCGCAGGTCCAGCCAACACTACCTGGCGGGGAGAATTGAGATTAGCAATTGTCACCCGAGGGAAATGCTTGAGCACGACTTCCACCTTGCCGACTTCTTCTTTCACGGCAAGCATAGCCCCTGCATCGTAATCAGGATCTTGGGGAGCCGCCATTGCTTGACCCCTGGCTTTCACCAAGAAGCAGTAATCTTCATCACTCACAACACCCGCAGCCCATAAAGCTGTGAGTTCTCCAAAGCTGTGCCCTGCGGTGAAATCTGCCTGAAACCCAGCTTGTTGTAGTATTTTATATTGCCCGGCGCTCAACATCCCAATTGCTGGTTGAGCATATTCTGTGCGCTGCAATGCAGCAATTTGAGTATTTTTTTCCATCTCCTCAAACACGGGATGAGGAAACACAATCTCTGAAAGCGGCTGCAAATTATCCTTAAGCAAAAGGCTATCCATGTAGCCAAAAAGACGGCGCAAGGTGGGGAAATTCATCACCAGTTCCCGACCCATATTCAAGTATTGAGAACCTTGCCCAGAGAACAAAGCAACAACTTTTCCACCTAACTCAAGACCAGAAGAACGGTAGTAAATTCCTTGGGGATGCTCCCAGGATGAGTCTGAGGCTCTAGTTTTCAGTAACTCAATACTCATTTGCAGCAATTTGCAAGCCTCAGCACAAGAAGCTGCAACAAAGCCGACTCTTGCAACGTTAAGAGGAATGTCTTGTGATTTGCACGCCTCTACAAGTTCTACATAATTTCTATTTCCGTCCTCAGATTGCAATTTACCTAAAATTTCTTGACAGTTTGCTAATAACTGTGCAGGAGTTTGAGCAAACAGCAACACCTCACTGGCAGTATTGTGTATACGGTAAGCACGCTCTTGTTCGGCTTCGTATTCTTCCAAAACGACGTGATAGTTTGTACCGCCAAACCCAAAAGAACTGACACCCGCACGTCTTGGCGCTTCCCCTTCGGCACGAATCCAAGGTCTGGTTTCGGTATTTAAGTAAAACGGCGAGTTTTGAATGTTGAGTTTGGGGTTAGGTTGAGTAACGTTAATTGTGGGTGGTAGTATCTTGTGATGTAGGGCTAAAGCAGTTTTGATTAAGCTTGCGGCACCCGCAGCAGCTTTCGTATGTCCAATTTGGGATTTCACACTGCCAAGGGCAATGTACTGCCTTTTTGAGTTTTGTTCCCCAAAAAATTCTTTTATAGAGGCAAATTCGGTGGGGTCGCCAGCCATCGTACCTGTGCCATGAGCTTCAATCAAACCGACACTCTTAGGTGCAAAGCCTGCATCTTCATAAGCACGCTCCAAGGCTTTGACTTGTCCTTCTTGTCGGGGTGCATAGATGCTTTTATACCGCCCATCGCTGGAGGTGCCAATTCCTTTAATAACAGCGTAAATTTTGTCGTTGTCTCGTACAGCGTCTTCTAGGCGCTTGAGTACAACCATACCGATACCTTCACCTAGCATCATTCCATCAGACTTGGCGTCGAAGGGTTTGACGTTGTCACTAGGAGAGACAGCAGGCGTTTTGCTGAAACACATAAAAGCCATGATGGTGTTGTCAGTATCAACTCCACCAGTCAGCATCATGTCGCAGCGGTGTTCTACGAGTTCGCTAATTGCCATTTTTAGAGCAGCTAATGAACTGGCACAAGCAGCATCAACAACGCAGTTTATCCCGCCTAAATTTAAACGGTTAGCAATTCTGCCAGCAACGACGTTACCTAACATCCCAGGGAAAGCGTTCTCATCCCAGTTCACGTAAGCGCTTTTGATTTTCTTGATGATTTTTTGCGTATCCTCATCAGATAAACCACTACTTTTCAGCACCTTTTCCCAAACGGGAGACTCCAACCTGGCAGCAAGTGGTAATCCGAGTTGGCTTCCTGCCACGCCTAAAATAACCCCAATTGTCTCACGGTTAAACTCGCGCGATGTATCATAGCCTGCATCTTCCATTGCCTCTTTTGCAACTACCAAACTTAATAGTTGCGCAACATCTGTCACTTCCAAGATGCTGGGGGGAATGCCAAATTCCATCGGGTTAAAATCAACATATGGGATAAACCCGCCTCGTTTGCAGTAGGTTTTTTCTTCTGGTGTTCTCGGGTTAGGGTCATAGTAATCTTCTATGTTCCAGTGTGTCGAGGGAACATCAGTAATCCCGTCAATTTTGTTAATGATGTTTTGCCAGTATTCTCGCAAGTTTCGAGATTTTGCAAAAAGAGAAGCCATACCAACGATGGCTATAGGGTTATCTTGTAATTTTCTGTTAATTTTGTTAACCGACAAGGATTTATCAGACGTCATTTTTTTCTCCTCAATAAACTTATACACAGCCTTCTCAAAGTTATTTATCTGGGCTGACAATTCCGCCAAGGCAGTATCAATTGAATGAGCAGACATAGGACATAGACTAATCGTGAGTAGCGGGGTTTGTTTAGCTGCGGTGACTTTTGTGGCGAGTTCAAGACAGGACTATTTCCTATTTAAAGCAGCTATCCTATCTGCAAAGAGTAAAAGATTCTGTTCAAATCCACACCACATAAGAGATACCACCCTGGTGAGTTCATGCTCAACCGCGTTTCTAAAAGGTTTTGGCAATATCACAGCAATTTTTGCCAAAAATGCTATACAATGCTCGACTCCTGATGTTGTGGTAGTAGGTCGATGACATTGTTGAAACTCGTAAAATAATCTTGCAGGGCGATCGCTGCTTGACCACTAAATTCAATCCATTCGGAATGACATAAATTCTGAGGATTTTGAGCAATTGTTTCCCCCTGGAACGCTGGAAACTTGGGAGTAGCTATGAGGACAGAAACGCTTTTTTCTCCAGAGCTTGTTTGATGATTTAGCTTAACTGCGGCAACATAGCTGGTGTTAATAACAACGTTCTGTATCTTGATAAATGCCATGGGAAGTTTCAACGTCCAAGATAATATATTCTATGGAATTTGACAAACAAAGTTTGACAAATCAGTTACAAAAAAAACACCCCTCTCTACCCGAATACATGGAAAAAAACGAACAAATAATTGAAGAATTACTTGGGGAAACGCAAGCAGGTTTTTTTTAGTTTTTCGCTCTCAATTAACTAAAGAATATGCCTGACTGCCTTGAAACATGATAATTAATAAAAAGACTAGCATAAATGATGGAAACTGAATAGTTCGTTTTTAGCAATTTTGAAAAAAAATATATTTTTTGCAGATATGAACTTTTCCCAAAAATAAAAAAGTATATGTCTTTACTATTATTTAGCATCCTCTCAAATTCTTTATTAGGGTTGTAAGATACAGCAATTTTCAATTAGGTAGAATACAGGAAATTGCTGTGCCTCTACCATATGGTTTATAGTTTATACTTTTGAAAGCCCTGTAAAATTGGTTCTCATCAAGAAATCAGTGTATTTTTTGTAAATTCGCCGACTATTTAAGAAATACATACACTAACAGAATAGGTATCAGTGTGTTTTTTATAAAAACATGATTTTGTGATTTTTAGCCTTAATTATAGATACAATATTACAGCTATTTTCAAAGGATTAGACCACAAATTGTAGGGGAGCCAGTGCGTTGGACGGGTTTCCCGGCTTGAAGCATCTGGCGTTGGACATCTCCCATGAAAAGCCCGTAATATCGACACTTAAGGTATTGTGCGGTATAGTCCTACTTACAGAAAAGCGCTGTAAAATATAGCGCAATTCAATTGAATGAAGTAATTATTTATCTGTGTCCATCTGTGTCCATCTGTGGTTTATTATTTCTTTGTGTACCTTACAAGTTGCAAACCGCTATAATTTTCACCAATCAAATAGGATTGCTATATATAGGTTGGTTGGCGTTGCTGATTCAAAGTATGAATTTAGGTTCGCGCAAAGACGAGCCAGCGCTGCAGTCCTTGTTTCCCGACAGCAGGCGACTGGCGTCGCAAAGGCGCAAAGATAAGGGTTTTGAAAATAAAAGAATGAAAATTTCATACCTCAATTCAGCAACGCCGGTTGGTTTGAGGTAATCCAAACCAACTCAACTTTATACGTCAAATGACCCTGTTTTCTGTGCTTGCTTACCAGTCCACTCTTGCCACCGCATAATTCCGCGACTCACCAACTCCGGATTTTCACCCCCAATAAAACAGGTACGTCCCATCCTTTCGCAAGCAATTAGAATTTCACCGTGTCCCATAAACGGGGCAATGACAAAATTATTTTGATTCGTATACATATTTAATAAGTAAGCGACTATTCCCTCGACTCCTTCTATATGAATAGGTATCTGTGGCTTGGATATTGATTGGCGCGAAAAAATACCTACATACAAATTACCAAGGACTAATTCATATTGAAATGGCATCCGAGTGCGGCTGCAAAAGTCATAAATGTTGCCCTCAGAGCGTAGCACAGCGACAAGGCGAGCTTCATTTACTAAGTAATCATGATTCCAGGTTGGGGAAAGGGTAGCGATCGCTAGAGATGCATCACCAGGAAGCAGGTTCGTGAATTGTTTACCCGCCGTATCCCCACAATAAACTAGGTGCTGTTGGTTGAGCATCCATTCGTCACCAACATTGACCGAAGGTTTGTGAGCAGCAACTGTTGGTTTACCAGCTTGAGGTTGCTCAAGCAGAGGTTGGGCTTTCTTAACAGCTGACTTAGCTTCTCGTTTTGCCATAGCAATTTTGAAAGCTTGCAACTGTAACTCTTGTTGCCTCAGCCGCCATTGCGCTGCTATTTTAGCTTGCTGTTGAGCTTCTTGTTCGTCTCTTTTCGCCTGAGCTAACTCTAGAGCTTGTTCCGCCTGTTCTGCTAAGGCGCGTTCTTTACTCCCTGTCCTAGCTATCCTGATCAGCTCCGTTTTGATGCCAGCGATGGGCGTACCCTTGATTTTCTGTTTGACTTCCTGATGAATATCTTTAGCAATTTGCTTATCGTGCTGCAAGCTACGCTCGCTGTATCCGATTTCTTTCGCAAATTCTAAATTGGTCTTGGGAGGTGGTGAAATGATTTCACCACCTTTCTTGGTATGCTGGTTATCCCCAGCTTTAGCCATCAGTCCCATTCTGTCCAGAATTTTCTGGCGCTCCAATAGCAGTTCTGCTCGCTCTAGGGGTTTTAACTCATTGCGGATAAAATTCTCGTCAATCTCCGCCAAACGAGCTTGATCAGCATCTTCGTAATCAACAATATTACACTGGATTTTTTCTAAACCAAGTAGCTGGCAAGCTGTCAGGCGGTGTAGCCCAGCAATCAAGTTCAGCTTTCGGTCTATTGTGATTGGGTTCAACAGACCATTAGCTTGAATTGATTCCTTCAACTCTTCAACCTTGTCGCCGCTTATGGGACGGCGGTTACTACCAATTTTAATTTGGTCTATGGGCACTGATTTTATAGGCATAATTGCTGCTTTTTAGTGTTGTCAGCGAAAATACCAACAATAAGATATAGCTAGTTTATTTCATCAGTACTATCAAAAACAGAAATTTCATGATAATTCTGATAAAAATGGTTTATGAGTCACGATTGTGCTAAAAGCCATTGAAAATATGAAGTATAAAGTATCAAGTACGAAGTCAGCAGTTCTTTGTTGCGGATTCCTCCAAAGCATGAAATAAAGCTGTTGAACCAGTATTTTAGCTCCACGTTTTATTTTTGGGGCTTGAATCTGTATATTTCTTCTCACTTCACCCTTAAACCTTCTTCATTCTTTTACAGCTATGCTTGCACGTATTGACTTAGAACCTTGGAAGTCAATCGCCATCAGAAAGTTCCCCGTTTCGACATTTGGGTTTTAAAACAGTGACCAGTGAACAGTGACCAGTGAACAGTGAACAGTGACCAGTGAACAGTAAACAGTGACCAAAAACTGATAACTGATAACTGATTCCTGATAACTGATAACTGGTAACTGGTAACTGGTAACTGGTAACTGGTAACTGTAAAAGATGAGTTGTTGTCATGCTCAATCACAATAGTTCTGCTCACAGAAAACCCTTTTTTAAACAAACCAAGTTTATTTAAGGTTTCTCTGTAATTGTTTGTAGTTTCTGCAACATTTTTTCTACATTTCGTTCTTTCAAAATTGGAACTAGGCAACAATAAATTAGGAGAAAACTTCTGTAGAGTCACTGCTTGACAAAATCAAAGTTTTTTGGCAGTATGGAAGACAAGTTTTCGCAAATTATCTACAACGCTTCGTTTTGCTTGAGACTGAGGTTTTTTTGACAGCATTTCTATGCTTTTAAAGTAACTTATCCAATGTTTACATTAGGATAAAAATTAGTAGATTTTTGTGTCACATCACAATCCGTTTTACCACCAACATAGTTATCCGTGGTGGCTTTGTTCTAAGCAATTGCGTACAAAAGTTTCTAAAACTTATAAGACTTTTCCGGTCATGAATATCAGAGCCACACAGGAAAAGTTCTTGCAATGAATTTCTAAATGCGTTCACAGTAATCAACTGGTAGAGCCATCTAGGCTACCCTTCGGCATAACACAATAGAGATGAAAATATGGCAGCAGAAAAGGAAAGCCACTTATACACGAAACCTCCGTCTCGGTGGCAAATTATCTTAGCAGCTCTTATTGCTTCAGCTACCGGGCTACTATTTTTTCAAAATGTTTCACGAAGGTCTAACGTTCAAACTCAGCCAGCAAAAGCCCCAAAGGCTGCCCCAACTAAAGTTGCTGTTACTGGCTTGGGACGTTTGCAGCCTCAAGGTGAAGTGACCAAGTTGTTCGCTCCCAGTTCACAGACAGGTGTCCGAGTTGAAAAACAGCTGGTCAAAGAAGGAGATGAAGTTCGGGCTGGGCAAGTCGTGGCTTTGCTGGAAGGTTATGCTCGCAGTCGGGCGGCTTTACAACAAGCTTTAGACAAAGTTCAAATTGCTCAAGCTCAACTCGCGCAGGTCAAAGCTGGAGCTAAACCAGGAGACATAAACGCTCAAAAAGCGGCGATCGCTCGCTTAGAATCGCAGTTAACAGGAGAAGTAGCGACTAAGCAAGCGACAATTGCCCGTTTGGAGGCTGAGTTAGAAAATGCTCAAACTGAAAACAATCGATATCAGCAACTTTATAGAGAAGGTGCCATTTCTGCTTCCACAGCAGATAGTAAGCGTTTGCAACAGCAGACAGTGCAACAGCAACTGACAGAAGCCAAAGCTAACCTCAACAGTACTGTTAACACCATAAGCGACCAGCTTAATGAGGCAAAAGCCAAACTGGGGAGTATTAAAGAGGTGCGTGTTGTAGATGTGAAGTTGGCAGAAGCCGAAGTTCAAAGTGCTATCACTGCTGTCCAACAAGCAAAAGCAGACTATAATTTAACCTACCTCAAATCTCCCATAGATGGCAGAATTTTGAAAGTTCACGCCAAAACTGGAGAAGTGAGCAGTAATCAAGGGATTGTTGAGATAGGCAAAACATCTCAGATGTATGTGCTGGCAGAAGTTTATCAAACTGACATTGGCAAAATCCGTATCGGTCAAAAAGCCACCATTACCAGCACTGCGTTTCCTAAAAAAATAAAAGGAACCGTAAAAGAGATTGGTTTGCAAGTTGACAGACAAAATATCCTCAGTGTCAATCCAGCAGCAGACACAGACCGCAGAATCATTGAAGTGAAAATCCGCATTGATGATCCAGCAGATAGTCAAAGGGTCGCAGGTTTAACCAACTTACAAGTGGATGTCGCCATTCACATTTAACCCACGATTGCCCAAAGGGCACTGGTACCTTTGCAATCACTCAAACATACAGCAGTTTTTTGTAGGGTGGGCATTGCTCACCCGGAGGGTGAGCAGTTCCTTCAACGGGGGGAACCCCCAAGGGCGGACTGCTCACTAAGATCTCAAATGTCCATCACATAGGATTTTATAGGCAATGCCCCGTTCGCGGAGCGTGCGCTTTGCGCTCAGTTCCCGCTTGTTGGGAAACCCCGGAGAGCCAGTCGCCTGCTGCAGGAGACCCTCCTGCAGCGCTGGTCTCACCGCCTGCAGGACTTCTCTCCACCTTACGATTTGTCGTCAAATCATAGAATCAGCGCTCTTTTGCCCTACAAGCACCCGTAGCATACGCGTGTCTTCTGTCGAAGAGCAATGCTTGCGGCTAAGCCGTGCTGTAGGCTCATAGCTGAGTGTGCGCGTATTTCCTGCACAGACGCGGGAGCAACGCGCAGCGGCTCAGCAGGTAGCGCTTACAAAATTCAGAGTCAGCAAACTAGGGGTGTAAGGGGTAAGGGTATAAGGGTGTAGGGGAACCCCATCAATAAATTGAGGGGCCTTACACTATGGACGCCGTATTTCTCGTACGAAGTATCAAGGGAAAACATTTTTAACTCTATTCCATGTTTAAAAAACAGGGGCTTGTACCCTTGTCTTCGGGGCGCTCTTTCCCTTACACCCCTACACCCTTATACCCCTATACCCGCCCCGAAGGGGCTTGGTCAAAAAAATAATTTTGAATTTTAAATTTTGATAGCGTAGCGTGGCACGAAGTGCCATATTTTGAATTCCCCAAAGGGGGTGACCCCTACTCATACCAATTTGAAAAAAGAATGCGACAGATACACACTCCCAAACCCTCGTTATCTTAGGCTTTCTTAATGCCGTACCTTATGAATTTTGAATTTTGAATTGGTATCACCTCTTACATTCGCATTGCACATCATTCAACAAGCTGGAATTATGGTTGTTAAAACTCCTTTGGCATGGCTGCAACTTGTCCGAAACAAAGTTCGTTCTCTTGTAGCTGTGGCTGGTATTGCTTTTATTGTCATTCTGATGTTTATGCAACTTGGTTTCCAAGATGCTCTTTATTCCAGCGCGACCCAAGTGCATCGACATCTCCAAGGTGATTTATTTTTAGTCAGTTCTCAATATAAAGCATTAACAGCAAATCAAAGCTTTTCCCGGACTCGCTTGTATCAAGCTTTGGGGTTTGATGGTGTCGAGTCTGTGAGTTCTATGTATATAGGATTTGCCAAATTTAAAAATCCCGTTAACGGTCAAAAATACTCAATATATGTTATTGGGTTTGAACCGGGAAAACCTGTGATGAATATGCCAGAAATTCAGGCAAATTTAGATAAAATTAAAATTCCTGATGTCGTGCTTTTTGACCGTAATTCTCGACGCGAATTTGGGAATATTGCTCAAAAGTTTGAAAAAGAAAAGACCGAGCAATTCATTGAAGTTTTTCCTTTTAACTCATTAGCTGGTTATAGAGTGAGAGTTGGTGGTTTATTCAGCTTAGGTTCCTCGTTTGGAGTAGATGGTAATTTAATTGTCAGTGACTCAACTTTCATCAGAATATTAAACAACCGTCCAGCAGAAATGATAGATGTAGGTGCAATAACCCTTAAGCCTGGTGCCAATTCGCTTCATATTCAGCGAGAGTTAGAAGCCAACTTACCTAATGATGTCGTAGTTTTTACCCGTCAAGGATTTATCAATTTTGAAAAAGAATATTGGGCTACTAGAACACCAATTGGTTTTATACTCAATCTCATGTTATCAATGGCTTCTGTAGTTGGTATAGTCATTGTTTATCAAATTCTTTACAGTAATATTTCCAATCAATTAGTTGCTTATGCAACTTTAAAAGCCATAGGTTATGGAAACAATTATCTATTTAATGTTGTCTTTCAACAAGCTTTTATTTTAGCAGTTTTAAGTTACATACCAGCATATGCTCTTTGTTTAGGTTTATATGATTTTGCCATGCAAGCCACTAAATTACCAATCATGATGTCTTCACACAACGCGATAATTGTCTTAATCTCAACAATATTAATGTGTATGACTTCTGGAGCCCTGGCTATTAACCAACTCCGGTCTACAGATCCAGCAGATATTTTCTAGCATGAGTCATTAGTCCTTTGTAAATACAAAGAACTCATAACTCATGAAAAAGGAAAATTTCTCACAAACAACTTAGCTTCAATTATTCATTACAATCTTCTATGAACCTCAACAACAAAACTCTCCTCATCACTGGAATTGGCGGATTTATCGGCTCGCGTACAGCAGAGTTAGCCATAGCAAAGGGAATGAAAGTTTCTGGGCTGCAAGATGCTTCAGATAAGAACAAAAAAGCGCAAAACTTGGGCGCTAAAGTGATTTATGGCAACGTCACTGATCCAGCAAGCGCCCAAATGGCTTGCCAAGGAGTAGATATAGTTTTGCACACAGCAGAAATTGCCAAAGAAGGTGGTTCGCTCGACCAATTTCGTGAGATAAATGTTAGCGGAACCATCAACATGGCTCAAGCTGCCAAGAATGCTGGTGTCAAAACCTTCGTCCATATTTCCAGTGTTTTGGTATATGGCTTCAACTATCCTGATCGCGTCGCAGAAGACGGACCATTGTGTGGTGAGAAGAATGCCTACTGTCAGACAAAAATAGAAGCCGAAAAAGCACTTTTAGAACTGAACGACCCAGCAAATTTTGGCATCATTATTCTCAGACCAGGAGATGTTTACGGACCTGGAAGCATCCCCTGGATAGTTCGACCTCTGCTAATGATGCGGCAAAGATTATTTGCTTATGCAAATGAGGGGCGGGGAGTCATCAACCACACATATATCGATAACTTAATCGATGCTATCTTTCTCGCCATAGAAAAAGAAACATACGGAGAAATCTTCAATGTGACTGATGGACAAGAAACGACTTGGAAAGATTATTTTACACGCTTAGCTGATATAGCTGGTTTACCCGCTCCCTTTTCTCTACCAAAAGATGAGCTCAAATTGTTTCTCCAGCTGCGCTATCAAGGACAAAAACTTTTTCGCAAACAAGCTGATATTCTGCCGGAAGTCGTAGATTTTATGACTCGCCCCTATGCTTATTCAATCACCAAAGCACAAAAGCTGTTAAGTTATCAACCGACAGTTGATTTGGAAGAAGGTATGCGACGCACCCAAGAATGGGTGAAAAAAACAGACATCCAAAAATTTATGCAATAGAGTTGTCGCTTCATACCCTGCTTTTAATCCTAGAACATCGATTCACTTATCACAAACCTAACCCCCAGCCCCCTTCCCTATAAAGGAAGGGGGAGCCAAATTCCCCTACCCTCGTAGGGGAGCCACTTGCGTGCGCGGGTTCCCCGCGTTGAGCAAAGTGGCGTGACGGGTTAGGGGGAGAGGTTCTTCCAAGATTACTGAATTGGTGTTCTAAACCCCAAACAACAAAAAGTTACCTGCGTTAAATTCTCAAACAACTCTCACATTTCACGGAATCTCTGCACCATCTTTTATTATGAGCAATCATCAGCCAAGATTAAGCATTGGACTGCCTGTATATAATGGCGAGAAATTTATCAAAGAAGCCATAGATTCACTTTTGGCTCAAACCTTTGAAGATTTCGAGTTAATTATCTCAGATAATGCCTCAACAGACAAGACTGAGGAAATTTGTAGAGCATACGCTGCTAAAGACCAACGCATCCGTTACTACCGTAATCAAAAGAATATCGGTTGCGCCCCTAACTTTAATCGTGTCTTTAAATTGTCTTCGGGCGAATACTTTAAGTGGGTAGCTCATGACGATCTGCACGCTCCCGATTTTCTCACGAAGTGCATTGAGGTACTCGACCAAGACCCTAGCATTATCTTGTGCCACTCTAAAGTATATTTCATAGACGAACACGGTAAATTCTTACAGAACTACGATATCCAACTCAAAACCGATTCACTAAAACCACACGAGCGGTTTCATGAGCTTCTGACTACGCACCTCTGCTATCAATGTTACGGGGTAATCCGCGCAAGCGCCCTTAGGATGACGCCGCCTATGGGTAGTTATGGTGCTGCAGACGCAATTTTCTTGTTAAGACTTGGTCTGCTTGGTCGGTTTTATGAAATCCCCGAATACCTGTTCTTTGCTAGAAGCCATTCACAACAATCATTGAGTATGTTCTTTCCAGATTATCTGTCATGTACTCAGAAGAATACTCAAAAATCAATGCGTACGCTACCTGATTTTCATGCATACGCAGTGTGGTTTGATTCGGCAAATCAGGGAAAACTTTTGTTTCCACATTGGAGAATTTTCTGGGAGTATTTTATTTCAGTGTGGCAGGTGAAGCTGACTTTGTATGAGCGGATATCTTGTTATATAAGTTTTTTGAAGCAGTTCAAAGGAACAGAGTTTTTGTTGCTCAAAGATTTGCTGTTCACTCCTCAAATGAATCGCTTATGGCAAGACTTGCAAAAATCATCTATCCAAAAACAGACTATCAACTCTTTAAATGAATCGGTTGCCGAAATAAAACCTGGATTCTAAAGCTTTTTATCAATTTCCCAACAAAGCGCAAAATTTACCTCTTAGTAACTGCCATATTATGCTGAATCTATCTAAATTCAGTTTCTATTTGCTCGCTACTTTAGCAAGCTTCAGCTTAGCTAGAACCGTAAATGCAGAACCTAGTGCAACACTCACTGTCGTAGTAGATGGGCTACGTCATAAAAACGGTGAAGTTTGCCTGAGAATTTACTCCAGTGAAAAAGGATTTCCTAATAGTAATACCAGTGAAGTACAAAGTGGTTGCACTCAGATAACAGGAAGTTCTGTAAAAAAGCAGTTCTTAGGTTTGAAACCGGGAACTTATGCTGTCGCCGTAGTTGACGACCAAAACGGAGACCACAAACTAAACAAAGACTTTTTAGGTATTCCACAAGAAGGTTTTGGTATTTCCAAAAATCCAACTGTATCAATAACAACGGGTACACCAAAGTTTCGTGACGCCAGTTTTGTGGTGAGGAAAAATACAACCATCAAAATTGTGATGAAATATTCGCTCGACCCTTAAAACAGCAAACAGTTATCAGTGAACAGTTATCAGCTATCTGTATCTAATACTGTTAACTGTTTACTCAACCTTTTGCATAAGTCAATAATTGTCTGTTTTCATCTGCGTTTATCTGCGGTTTCATACCCACGAACGCACGAATTTTTGCAAGAAGTCTACTGACAAGCTCTTCACTTAATAAAAGACTACACTCAATTATGAAAGAGTTGGCGATATTCCTGTCTAAGTCTTTGCTGACCTGGTTGGGTATTCAGGTGTGTTTAGCAGTTGTTTTTTTGTTGTACCTGCGCTTATCCCAGAAAAACTCATTACCAGACGACCAGTTGCCCAAAACTGCGGTAATTCTGTGTTTACGCGGCGCTGATCCGTTTTTGACTAACTGCTTGCGATCGCTCTTGAACCAAAACTACCCATGCTATGATTTAAAGCTGATCGTTGATAGTCAGGAAGATCCGGCTTGGAAAATTGCCACTGATACGATCCACGAGCAAAGAGCAACCAACGTCCAAATCAGCCCTTTGAGGATAGCACGCCAAAATTGTAGTCTTAAATGCAGTTCCCTACTGCAAGCTGTCTCGGAGTTGGATGATTCCTACAAAGTCGTTGCCCTAGTTGATGCCGATACAGTAGTCCATCGCAATTGGCTGCGTGAATTAGTCAGCCCTCTGGCACATCCCAAAGTCGGGGCGACAACGGGGAACCGTTGGTATCTCCCCACAGGTAGATATTGGGGGTCTTTGGTGCGGTATGTAGGCAACGTCTCTACAGTAGTGCAGATGTACCTGTTCCGGATTCCTTGGGGTGGGACTTTGGCGGTGAAAACAGAACTACTTCGCCAAACAGGACTGCTAGATAAGTGGGGGCAAGCCTTCAACGAAGATACCATGATCCGCAAGGTCTTGCAAAAACATGGGATGCAGGTTAAGTTTGTGCCTTCTCTAATAATGCTTAATCGGGAAGAGTGCGAATTACCTAGCTTAAAATACTCGCTGATGCGCCAACTGCTTTGTTCTCGACTTTATCACCCTTTGTGGTTGGCTGTAATTAGTGATGCGATTTCCAGCATACTACAGCCGACTCTCGTCATACTGTTGTTTCTGGCGGCATTGTTGACCGGAGAATGGAATGTTGCGGCTTTGTTGTTTGGCTGCTTTAGCATTTATACGCTGGGATTACTCTTTATGATGCTGGCATTAGAGCAAGGGGTACAGCAAATCATTCGCAAACATGGCGAACCGATGACAAAATTGTCAGCAGGAACAGTCGTGAAAATGCTAATAGCAATTCCCTTGACACAGTGGGTTTATGGGATAGCGATGGTATTATCCCTAGGGATGCGAAGAGTCAACTGGCGCGGCGTCAGCTATCGAATCAAAGGTCCTTGGGGCATTCGTTTAGTCGAATACCGCCCTTATGAATTATTAGATCAACCTGATGATAGTAAGGTTTCTATATAGTTGGTAGTTAGTAATACGTAATTCACACGAAACCTCACCCCTTCCCCTCTCCGAACTTCAGAGAGGGGTGGCGCAGCCGGGGTGAGGTACAAATGCCTTATATCCCCTCCCTACTGCGTTGAGGAAGGGGTATTACGGCGCTTCTGATAAACAAGAGTGCAAAAGTAATATTATGAAAAAAACCACAGATGTAGGCGTAAGCCGTGCCGTAGGCTACACCGATAAACACTGATGATTTATCTGTGTCCCATGAGTGTCCATCTGTGGTTCCAAATATCTTTAAACCCGGATGAGTGCAAGAAGTGTAATGATTAACCGGATTTCAGATGACATCCCAGTCTTTCCAGCAGATGCTCTCCCACACGCAGAGCATTTGCCATAATCGTTAGTGATGGATTCAAAGCAGTACTGGAGGGGAAAAAGCTACCATCAACAACATAAAGATTATTAACATCGTGTGTGCGACAATTGAGGTCAAGCACAGAAGTTTTGGGGTCTTCACCAAAACGGCAAGTCCCACACTGATGTGGAACTTCTCTCAAGGACATTTTGAGGTTAGCAAATAGTGAAAATGCCCCATCTCGCTGACGATTCTCAATTGATTTCAAAACTTGATTCCAGCGTTTGATGAAGCGATTCAATGCTTCTTGATTGTTATTTGTATAGTCGAGAAAGATTTTCTCACCCTCAACACGCACGCGATTATTGGGGTCTGGCAAGTCTTCAGTTATGAGCAACCAACTAACAGAATGATTTGCCACCGCTTCCGAGAATTTACTAGGCATAAAAGGTGGTCCGTTAGCCGCAATTTTATCTTTGTTAAGATTGCCTAGTAATTGTACACTTCCCATTGGGTAAGGAAAATCTTTCTCTCCCCAATAAAAATCATTGATAGCAAGTGTCTTTTGAAAAATTGTCGGATTTTGTTTTGCAGTCAAAGCCATAACCACTGCAAATTTATGCGCCATGTAATTGCGCCCTACAAGATGAGAACTATTGGCTAATCCATTTGGGTGTTGGTCATTGGCTGATTTGAGTAACAAGACTGCTGAGTTGACTGCACCACAAGCGACAACAACAATATCCCCAGAAAATATATGACGCTTACCTGCAATTTCTGCTTCAACTCCAGTCACTTCACGACCAGATGCACTGGTATGCAAACGCAGCACTTTTGCATTGGTCATTAAAGTTAAATTAGGATAGACAAGTGCTGGACGTACACCGTTAATGTCAGCGTCAGCTTTGGCATTAAGAAAACACGGGAAGCTGTCGCAAGTATCACAACGAATACAAGCACTCAAAAAACGATTGACTTCATTTAGCTTGATAGCAAGCGGTTGATAAAATGGATGGCAGCCTTTATCCTTTAGAGCATAGTGGATTTCTTGAATGTAGGGTTCGTGGCTAACTGGTGGAAAGGGATAGTCTTCACTGGTTGGGGGTTCAGTAGGGTCTAAACCACGCTTTCCATGTACTTCGTACAGTTTTTCAGCCTTGGCGTAGTAGGGGGCAAAATCCCGATATTTCAAATGCCATTCAGGAGAAATGCCACCTTTATGAATGATTTTTTCAAAGTCCTGCTCGCGAAATCTGAATAAAGCACCGCCATAAAATTTGGTGTTCCCGCCAACATAATAGTGTGTGAGTGGACGCAATGGTTTGTCGTCTTTTTTGTACCAAACCTCAGAATTTAGGTAGCGTTCTTTTTTATGAACTTGCTTGGAATCCCAATTGGCTTTTTCTTTGGGTAAGAAACTTCCTCGTTCTAGGACTAAAATTTTCTTCCCAGTGGGTGCAAGAAAATTAGCTAAAGTTCCACCACCGGCACCCGTGCCAATTATGATGACATCGTAATGAGCCTCAGCCATGCTTGCTTTGTTTTTTTGTGAGTAGAGAAATGAGATAACTTAGTTTTGTGCAGAATTTTCGTCACGCATTTGATTTTCTGCACAAGTTCGATTCAGTTTGGTCAAACCAATCCAGCGATAAACTGCATCTCCAAACTTGGGAAAAAGTTGGATTTCAGAAAACAGCAGCTTTGTTAAAATTCCATCGAGTATGACTTCTCCCTGGTTTTTCTTGATCGCATTGATGACGGCGATCGCCACATCAGTTGGTCTGTGAACACGCGCTAAACTTGGTGCTGGTAAGCCAAATCTGAGAAACATTCCTGCTAAGGTATATCCCGGACAGACGACAGAAACTCCTACATTGCTATTAGCTAATTCCTGCCGCATCGCATCTGTCCACATAATCATACCGGCTTTACTCGCTGAGTAAATGCTGTTGTAAGGCGCTCCCTTTTTACCAGAACCAGATGAAATATTCACGATGTGACCACTATTGCGGTTTACCATGCTTGATAGTATCAAACGGGATAATTCCATTGGTGCCAGTAAATTGGTCGTCAATATCGATTGAATATCCTCTAAAGTGTAATTTTGAAAAGGTCGATATTTTTCTATTGCAGCATTGTTAATCAAGATATCAATTGGACCTGCAAGTTCATGAATTCGCTGCACTAAAACTGGTAAATCTTCCAATTTGCTGATGTCAAATGGAATACTTATGCCTCTCCCACCAGCAACTTCAACTTCAGCACATATTTGCTCTAAACTTTCCTTGGAACGAGAAACTCCGACTACAGTTGCCTGTTCTCTTGCCAAAGCACGCGCAATAAATACTCCAATACCACCAGATGCACCAGTCAAGACCACTGTCTTACCTGCTATCGTTTCCATAATCAGCCACCTGTATCTTACTTATTATCTAAAAAATGACTCTACTTTTAGGTCAAAAAAAATTTTTGGTAAAAAGCAATTTTTTACCAAACTGTAGTTCACCTGTTGTTAATGAAAAATATAAAAAATAAAGACTCTCTGGTATGAACTTATTGAAACGTGACACAAAGTCTTTGATACTATAAATACTCACTTTTTTATCAATAACTTAATTAATAATTTAGCTTAATTAATAAATAGTTTTGTACATTTCAAACTTTTTTGACACTTTTGCCAATTTATTTTATCTATATTAACAAATATGAATAAATAATTTTGAACCATCCTGAAATTTGATAATTTGGTTGCAGATGAGTCAGTTACCATTTACCGTAAAATATAAAATAGCAATAAATAAACTCAGGTAAAATTCCATTAAAATCAGTAACCTGGATAACAAAAAATGTGATTTTGTAGTTATTCAAAGGGTTGGAAAGCATATATCCAGAGTCATTGATGAGGCTGCTGCTTTCAGACAATATCAGTCAGGTTAGTAAGGATAGAAAACATATCCTGCTTAATTAAGAATCTCTTGCAATGCGTAAATCCTAAATTCAACTGTATCAGTGTTAACAGGTGTGCTTTTGTTTAAGGACACCAATTTTTAGCTCAGGAAAATAGACAAGACTGCACATAAATTATGAACAAGCAACCTCTTCGCATTGCAATTTTTACAAGCTTGTATGCTCCATTCTTAACAGGGGTCTCCGTAGCAGTACACCAACGGGTTCGCTGGTTGTTACAGCAAGGGCATGAAGTTTTTCTCATTCACCCTGAAATCAACGACCAGTACCCCAAACGTGTTAGCAATCGACCCATGCCAGGGCTGGATGAGTTAAAGGCTTTTCCCAATTTTTCCGACTATGCATTCCCAACACAGCCACTGATATTTTATAAGTCTCTTCCTCAACCATTACACTATCGGCATTGGAGCGATACTAAGTTACTGGAGAAGTTTCAGCCCGACATTATAGTGGTTGAAGAAGCAGCGCAAATGAGAGGATTTTACTCGCTTTATTTGCAAGGTTACGGTCGCCCGATTGGAATGGAATACGCAAAGCGAACACGCACTCCAATCATATCTCTGTTCCATACTGATATCGTTGCCTATATCCAATATTACTTAGGAAATCAGTTTTTCAACTTTATTCGTCCCATCATTCCCTTTTTGATTAAGCAGTTCAGTGAAGTTTATGATGTCAATTTGTTTCCTTCCCGAGAACAGCTTGTTAAGTACAAACAGATGAAATCCCAACGCAGCGAATATCTGCCCTTTCAAGGGATTGATTGTCAAAAATTTAATCCTGCAAACATCTCCTACAACCCTATTCCCGATGACCACAGACCGACCCTCCTTTTTGTCGGACGCATTACCGCAGAAAAGAATGTCTTCCAACTCCTAGATGTATATTCAGCAATCGCTGCCAAAATTCCTGACGTCCATTTGGTGATCATTGGCAGTGGTCCCCAAGATGATGAACTCCGTAGGCGTGCTGAAGAGTTTAAATCCGGTGTGACTGTGTGGGGTGAGTCTCACGGAACAGAACTTTTAGGCTGGTACGCTCGTGCAGATGTTTTTGTGAACGCCTCGGTTACCGAAAACTTCTGTACAACCAATACGGAAGCCCTAGCATCTGGAACCCCTGTTGTAGCAGCTTGTGCTGGGGGAAACCCAGAGCAGGTTTTGCCTGGTATCAGTGGCTTTTTAGCTGAACCCAACAACCCAACTGATCTTGCTCACAAAGTGATTTCAATTCTGGAAAATCCTGACCTTAAAGAAGAAATGTCTCTACAGGCTCGCCTCTCGATACTTGAATTTGATTGGTCAGTATGTATGGAAAAAGTTGAAGATAAACTTTACGAGGTTGTTCGAGCATCCAAAAATGTGACGTTCTCTCCCGTTAACCCTGCGGGTATAACGGGAGCTTCTATTTCAGAATAGAGATAGCTGTATGGCTTCTCCCCAGCCTGAAAAAGCTTCGCGCTTCACGGGCTGGGTATCCCCTAAGCCTCCACGCGCAGACAAGATGAGTCCCACCTCGTTTAAGGCTCGGTCTAATACATTGCGAGCGGCATTCTCGTCTCTGTCCATCTGCAACCCGCACTTGTGGCACTCAGGCAACTCCAGAATAAGGATTTGCTCTCGCTCAGTTTTATATTGGTCGGCATTCCCCACCCGTTAACCCTACGGGTATAACGGGCGATCCCTGCCGACATTTAGTTGGAAGCCATACCTGTTTGAGCAATGGGAGTAGGGGTGAGGGTGCTAGTCTGTACTTTTACTCCCACTCTTGCAATTCCTCAGTTGTATTGCGGAGTACAGAATTGAGCTGTTCGCGACGGGTTTCAAAGTTGGCAGCAATGGAGATCAATACAATACCAACAAGCAAGCCAACAACCCATTTGAAAAATGGATAACGCAAGCTGAAAATCACCAGTTGATAGAAACTCGTGATAAAAAAGGTGGCTACACCAACATAGAGAAAAGCCCGCACTCGCAAAGCTAATCCTGCAAAAATGGCGATAAGACTGAAAATTCCCGGTACAAATGCTGTGTCTTGATGAAACACAATAGCCCATCCACAAATCAAACCGCTGCCTAGTAACCGTAACCAGTGGCGACTTGCTTTCATTTCTGGTAGTCTCAACCCAGGGTCAAATTGGGCAACATACAGCAGCGATAAGCCAATTGGTGTGACATACCACAAAGCATCAGTTAGATGTAAACCTGAAAACCAACGAAATAGCGCCCAATCAATCAGCACCACGCTGACATAGGTAAAACGGAATTTCTCTGAAAAGGCGACAAAGGCATAGAACGCAGCTGTAATCAGCAAGCCGACTGGATAAATTTCCGCTCGACTTTCCCACAAATATATTAATGGCAAAATATATGCAGCATTTTGCCAAGGTCTTTTAGACCAGCCCCAACGTTCCCAAGGTAGGATATAGAGAAAGTAGGCAACTACGGAGGCAATAGGCGCTCTCCAAGGAAGTAATGGTCCAGCAAACAAGCGTCCTACTGCTGTATGAATCCAGTAAATTCTCAGCCCAGCTATTTCTAACAAACCAAGGTAAACCCAGGTTTCTGCTTTTGTGATCCCCCCAACCCTTCTTATTAAGGGGGGACTAAGGGGGGATCGTCCTTGAAAAATGGCATAGCGAATCAAAAACACCCCTACTCCCAAACCGACAAGGCGGTTCATAGCAATCGGGGTGAAGGTGGCACAAAGTAATAGACAGCTACTGACAGCCCAGTGAACATGAGCAACAACTTTCAGTTCTTCACTTGTTAAGCGTAAGTAGTCTACTAGCCAAGGCGAGAGAATGCGATATGCATACATTATGCCAGTGCCAAGAACAGACAGAGCAATTAAGCCATCGCCGAATGCTCCTCCTGATACTTGCAATTGGTATAATAAAAGCTCATATGCCGAAATTGATACTCCGACAAGTCCCAGGTAAACTAGGGGTTTGAATTCTTGACGACGTCGCCCGACTCCAATAGCAATTAAAGCTACGGCAAGGGTTGATAAGCCTGTCCAGTTGGCAAAGCTGTGCGATCGCAGCACGGCACCAAAGACACCATACACGAGGGGCAGAATGTGCCAGCGGTTGGGAAGTTGTTGAAGTCGGTGTTTTCTTCGCCACCACTCCCCTAAAAGCTGAGTTATCAACCCTAAAGCGATGTTGGCAATTGCAATCTTGATGATAGAACGTTCGCTAAAACCCAGGACTTCGGCAACCAATAATTCCAAACACCATCCAATACCATAAAACCCCCAATTGGTAGGTTGCTGCCAACTGCGATAAACAATTGCCCCTAGAGTTATTGCCGAGGAAATTAAGTAGAAAAATCCAGGTTGAGCAAGCCCTTGGTAAACAAGCAGCGAGTGAAGACTCAGCAGCAACAACTCAACACTGCATAGTGCGATCGCCCACTTATCGCTTGCTTCTGCATAAATCGCTACTAACTCGTTCTCTCTCCTGCTGAACAAACTACGAACTAGCCATAAGCTCACAGTGCAGGCTGCTCCCGCTACAAACCCCCCCTCTACTGACAATCGCGCTAAACCAGGCACACCTTCCCATAACAGGGCAGCGATGAAACTCAGCCCAAAACCTACAGTAATTGTCGCAGATATCTTGTGTCGCAAATACTGCGTATTGAGCAACATCAAAGCGCTAGCGACAGCCAAACTTATTAATCTACCTCCAGATAGAGGTAAAGTCAGTGACTGAGCAAGTCCTAAGGGGGCGACACTCAACCAACCATTGACAGTGGGACGTGCTACTGCGCTAGCTGGATTTTTCCACCCCAGAATGGCAAGGCACGTGAGAGTCATGGGAGTGATTAACCAAATTAAACCCCAATGCTCACTACCATTACCAGAACCAAACCAGGCTAATTCAGCATTCTTCCATAATAGAGCGTAGCTAAGTACCGCCAGTCCCAAACCCATGTGCCATGCACTGCGTTGCCAAACTCCGTTGCCTAAACAACTAAACAACCACTCTGCAACCGCCACGGCTAACACAATGCTTGCCCAGACTTGTGTATTAAGATTGGGAAGGAAGCGGTCAATGATTGAGCAAAGCGTTAGCACTCCTGTAATCTGAGTCATGTACACCAGAATAAGTCTGGTGGGAAGCCGTCGCTGGCTAACACGACCTAAAGTCATTGTGGACAAGAGTAAATTCAAGGAACGTAACGTGGGATTTATCAAACTCAGCGCAGTGAGCGAAATTCCAAACACCACCGTTAATGTTTCCCCAAAATTAGCTAAATGCACCTTGTCAGCGCGGTAAAGCTTATCTCTCAACACCAGCATGAAAACGACGTAGGGAAATAACGCCACACTCAATAACGCCCACGGTGTATTTTGAGAATAAGTCAGTTGAGTTCCAGTGGCGATCGCCCATTGCTGCAATTGAGAAGGCACTAACAGCCAACCCAGCCAAATTGTCTCCAACCCTATGACGAAAATTGCCGCCACATCCATTGGTGTACCACGCAACTGCAAGCGACGCCCCAAAAACCACAAACCCAAACCACTAACAGCTGTTGCTTGCCAAGGAAAGGGTGCGCCAACCGACACCAGCCAACCAAGGAACAATAAGATACCGCCAAGGAGTTCCCAAGGAAGAGTTGCGGGAGTGGGGGGAGATGAGGGAGACGCGGAGGTAGATTTGGGTTCATGTATATCATTTGACCTCACCCCCCCGTTGACGACTCCCCTCTCCGCTTGCGGAGAGGGGCTGGGGGTGAGGTTCAGCGCCAACCAAGCCACCAGCCAACCGCAAATGCCCATAGCCAAGCCTAATTCTTGAACATCTACCCGGACAATAAACATTGCTCGTACCAGCAGC
Organism: Scytonema sp. HK-05; assembly: GCF_963872035.1. Taxonomy (NCBI): domain Bacteria; kingdom Bacillati; phylum Cyanobacteriota; class Cyanophyceae; order Nostocales; family Scytonemataceae; genus Scytonema; species Scytonema sp. HK-05. The sequence goes on along the minus strand of NZ_CAWMYC010000090.1, from coordinate 45,896 downwards.
ACCAATAAAGCATAAATAATTACAACCGAAGGCAGACTGATACCCAACTCAGTTTGCCTCTCCTCAACTGGTGCAATTTGCCTTTGTTGGTTACGAGTGTGATAAATAGTAGCAATGGTTGTTCCTACCGTTGCCAGATAAACAGCAATCAAGGGAAATCCTGGGATTTGCCAGCCCCAGTGTAAATACGACAGCCCTAAAATATTGAGTAGAGGCAATCTCCTAGCATGCTTATTGATAGCAAACAGCCGATTGTCGCAGAGTAAAGCAGTAATAGCTGTGAGGGCAATAGAAGCTATTGCAACCACTATCCAGCCCAAAGGATTTTGCCAGAGACTGAAGCTGTCCATTGCCCAAAAGTTCACTGGCACTAACAACAGTGTGACAATGAGCAATGCCCGAGTTGTTAAGCTTAAATTAGACTGTCTGCCAGCCCAAAAACTTATAACCCAGAAACTTAGGGTATAAGCAAGCAAAACCCCATATTGTCCAGAAGGCGGAAACTTTTCCCACTGACTAGCAGCAAGTACCCCAGAGGACACCACTACTAAGAACATTCCTAAAAACAGCAGCCAGCGGACGCTTAATTCTTCCCCCAGCGACTGTAACATCCTAGCTAGGACATTGGGTTTCTTGGCTGCTGGCGTTGCATTACCTTGATCTAGAGACGTTGCATCCGAGAGTTCTACATTGGTGAACGTCTGTTGTGGTTCAGGTATAGCCTGTGGTTGTAACTCCACACGACAAACTAGAAACTCTTGACAGATATGCCTCACTTGGGCATCTGATATTAAACCCAAGCGCAACCATATATCAAGCCCATGCAATAACTCAGGATGGGTAGATGGAAGCCTGACTTCAATTTTGACTGGAGGATCAAAGTTCAATGACATAAGCCCCACGCACAGAGCGCGATAGTTAAATAATCCTCCTGATAAAAATTAGTTTTGCATCATTTGTGACACTTGCTCGGCTGACTGCTGTTAATTTTTATGATTAGTCAATGGGCAATAATCAGGAAGTAGATTTCATGTACTCAACTTTAAGCTGTGTGTCAGTGGGAAACACAGATCCAAGTTTCACATCAACTTGCCCGCCCCGAATCTTCACATCCATTTGCTTACCGTTCCACTTCCAATCCACCTGAGTGTTTGCCATTGGCAATCCCTGAACGCTCATAGGCTGACTGAGCCATGCAGATGGAATGCCCGCACCGATTACCACTGTTGGTTGACTTGCTTGGGTGTCGGTATAAGCTAACATATCTAGCTGAAGCAACAACATCTCAGCAGCAGTCCAGTAGTGGGGCGTGAGATGAGGTGGTTTTACCCAGCCGCGAACACGTTCCCAAAGGTGAAAAGTGTTTTCCTCGCCCTTGCCCTCCCACCATGTGTATAGCCCTGGCGATGCTTGATGCTGCCAAAACCATTGCAATGTTGTCCACACGCGATCGCCTCGGTTGAGAAACAGCCATTGATGTGCCTCAGCAATATCAAAATAGGTCCACAGGGGAGTGGAGCGAAACCCACCTTGGGCATCATGGAGCTTAGTCCACCGTGCTTCTAGCCCTTGAAGAAGCGCATCTTTATGAGAAGCAGCTACCCACGTAGGCCAAAGGCTACTAATGTAAGTCGGTTCGTTTTCCGACTCCGGTGGTTTGAATGCCTTTTCCCAAGCTCGCTGTAACTTTGCCGCTGCATCCCGCCAACGCTTAGCATCAGCAGGTTGTTGGACTCGGTCTGCCAGTGATGCTGCATCAAGTAGCCCCCGGTAGCTCACGGCATTGACAAATAGTAGGGGGCGGTGGTGATCCATGCGACCAACAATCAGACCGTCCCGAACTGGCTCTGCAACTAGGGTAATGTTGGGGTCTTTCTTATATTGCGGCAGAATTGGACCGTTCACGGGGTGGTGAATAGGTTCGGTTGTTGCCATCATCTTTAGTATGAATTCGGCTTTGCGGTGGATATGGGGCCAAAGCCATTTGTCGTATTCCGTCTGATTTAATGGTAGTCTTCAAATTTCCTTGTGCATCATTGATCCAAAACGAAACGCCTCAGCTGCCTACAGCAGGGCTAAAGCTGCCGCCAGGTTCGTGGTAAGCCTTGTCAATCTCAGGACTGCCCGGTGCGGCAAGCACGACGTGTCCCGTGCCACGCGGCCACTGGTCTGTCGGTCGTAGTTGCATCTGACGTAGAACTTGGTGACGACCCGGAGCGTGGTTCTCAACAACCTTTATGACTTTATCAAACTGCAAGCCATTGTTTACGCCCGCACTTAGCGCTAGTGCGCCAGCCAACACTAATGCTAAGGGACGCGCACGAGTCAGCGTACTGAATGCCGCCAACACGATTAACAATGGTACGAAATGTAATGCGTAAAGAAATGTCTCACTGCCGTACACCAAATGTAGCGCCAGCTGTCCAAGGAGTGTGAGTCCCAGAACGATGCGGAGTTTGAGATGCTGTTTAATAGAGAAAAACCCCCATAAGCCCAAGCCTAACAAGGCAGTCCATAACACAACTGCAACAGTACCCCATAGGCTTGCAGAACCTGGGGGTGAGCTTTGGGTAAATATGAGTGGCCAATGGGACGGACTATGTTTATCAACTATATTGATGGTTGGCATAACCATCGTGTGAGAGACAAAAGACTTGATGATTTGCAGCGGACCACCGGAAGTTGCCATGTTTATGTATTTTTCTTCCTCGCGATCGCCCAGAAAAAATACAGCGCTGGGAAAGATACGCTTTTGTACAGCCCATAGCACAACCACGAGACAGAATGCATTGGCTGTAATCTGCAAGGCTCGCTTCCAGGGATGATTGGCAATTGTTGCCAGGATTCCAGCCATCCAATTGGTTGTAGTGACGCTTAATGTCAGCGCGCTGACAACCATGTACCATAACGATGACGGCTTTCGATACTGGGCTATGGCCACCAAGCATAACGCAAGCAGCAGGGAGAGCGAGCCGAAGGAGTAGGTTTCTGGTATGACAAACCAAAACATTGCCGCCGCGCTAGTTGCAGCAAGTATGCTGAATAGGGTTGCATCAAATCGCCGACACCCAAGAAGTCTCAAGAGAACGAAAACTGCGCTTATCCAAAGGGAGGATACGGCAGCAATGACTATCCTGACTGCCGTAATTTCTTCAAGTCCTGCCCGGGACAGTAGATACACAGGTGGAAAGGCTATCAGCGAAAACAGTGGATGTACCTTCGTGCGATAATGGTCACTCCACCGAGAAATCATGTTGAAAAAGACCCGTGTAATATCTGCGTCAAACCACACGTCCATTCCTTCCCAAGTGGTGATTAGGGCGGGGTTGATCAGCTGTGCGCCTTGATAACATACTAAGCCTGCCACAGACGCGAGGACAACCACAAGCAGAATATCAAGCCTGTGTTGACGATTTTGACAAGAAATGGCAGAAATTTTTTTGGTGAGGTTATTTCTAAATTTAGAGAATTTCTCAAACTTATACAAGTGCATAGCAAAAGCAGCAAAATTAATAATATTTTAGGATTAAAAAACAATTCAAAAACATAGATTTTCAATGAACTTTACTCTGGTTTATCATTACGTTAAAGGCAATTCTTTCTAGCTAATCTTAATGAATTTTGAATCTAATTAGCTTATTTTTTTTCCAAATGCGATCGCCGAAATTCCACTTAATAGCAATCCAACTCCTAACCATTGGGAAATCGTTATTTTTTCTTTAAGAATGGTAGCCCCTACTATCATTGTTGCCACAATTGTTAATCCAATAACGATAGGATAGGCAAGAGATAAATTAAATTTACCTAAAACCAAAATATAAAATATTGTACTCAAACCGTATAGGCAAATACCTCCTAGTAAAAAGATATTTAAGGGATTTTGACCTGCCCCTAGTTTTAAAAAAGTTTGAGCCCCAGTATTTAAAGCCACTGTTACTAAAATCAGCAAACTGAAAAAAAGCTGGCTGTTCATGATGTGAATTTTCCTCTGTTATAGTCTAAGCAAAATGAAAGAAAAAGTTTTTATTGCCTTTGGTTCTTAGTACTGCGAAGCGTCAAAGTCCCAAAGTTCGCCTCCTTTTGGATAAGGCGTTTGCACCCATTTTCCTCCTAGTTTTTCCCACCATCTCAGTGGATGGGGAAGGGTCGCCACTTGAATGCTGCAACAACCCGAGAACCATGCTCCTAAAACATCGGTATGTAGACCATCACCAATGACGACGACTTGTTGAGGTTGCAGTTGTAGGCTTGCAATTGCCTTACGAAATGCAGGAGGAAAAGGCTTTTTAGCTGGGTTAATAGCCGGAATATCCAGACGAGCAGACCAATATTTAACTCGATAGCTCCGCTTACCGTTTGAAAGAATAAAAAATTTCAATCCAGCTAACTTTGCCTGTGCAATCCAATCTTCTGCGTCTGGAGATAGGTAGCGGTCATCTTCAGACACAATGGTATTGTCTAAATCCAGAATGACTCCTTTAATGCCGCAGGTTTTGAGCCAGTCAATCTGTATGCTCGCCAGTGTATAAGCTCGTCGTGGCAGTCGATGACGGTTGCCTTGAAAACCTGGTCGGTTGCTTCCTTGGAGCAAAAAGCGCAGGCGATCAGCAACCAGCCTAAAGATTTTGAAAAACTTTGTCTTTATTTTGAACATTTAAAAATTCCAACACAACAGACTTATGGCTGATATTGCGTAAGCGAGATTTACTGTATCAACTGTTGGTGTCTCAGCCAGAGAATCGTAAAGCAACTGATCACCCAACCAATTACAGTGAATAAAATTGGCAAATCTTTTAATAAAATTTCCTCTGGACGCTCACTACGTCCTCCTTGCTCAACTTCGCTGTCTGTGTAACTGGCAATCTGTTGGGGGTCACTCAGCAGCTGATAGCGGAAAATGCCGTACAAGACATAGGGCAACGTCAGTAGCATCCAAGAAGTGGACGCTCCCCGCACAACCGGACCTGAACTCCAAAGAGCATAGCAAACAACGGTGCCAGTGGTCACCACATTTTCCATACGGCTAAGCAGTGGCAAGGAGTAGCGTTTAAGGACAGCACGAGGTTTGGCACCTTTGCTCTGAGCCAACCGCAGTTCTGCCTTGCGTTTCTCAATTGCTAAAAACAACGCCAGCATCGCGGTACAAAGCACAAACCAAGGCGATAAAACAATGTCGGTGGCAGCAGCACCAGCATAAGCTCGCAAAACAAACCCCGTAGCGATCGCCCCTATATCTAAAATCACCATGCGTTTGAGTCGCAAATTATAGGCAACTTGCAACACGGCGTAGGCAATGATAGCCGCACCCAGTGCAGGTGAACGCAACCAGGCGACTGCAACAGAGCCACCTAGCAGCACCAATGCCATCCCAGATGCTACTGGAATACTCACTAATCCAGCGGCGATTGGGCGTTTGCACTTAACAGGATGTTGACGGTCAGATTCTACATCTGCAATGTCGTTAATCAAGTAAAAACTACTAGAAGCACAACAAAATAGTAGAAATGCCAACAAACCGCCGAAAAGCGATTGCAAATTGATGCTAAAGCCAAACAAAGGTGCAGCAAATACGACAAAATTTTTTGTCCATTGCCTAGGTCGTAAAGCAGCTATATAAGGCACTTTCAGTGGTCTAGCTACTAGACCACTGAAAGTGCGTTTTAGAAAAGAGCTTTGTGAGGATTTCATGGCCTTGTTTCTTTATTAGTAAGCACATAACGGTAGAAACACCCTCACGCTGGCTCAATGAATATATATTTAGGTTGCTCCTAATACTAGTATTGATTTTATTACTTTTTTTTTTATTTCAGAAATATCTTTGATTTTTTACTTAAATTTTAAGTATTTTCATAATTACAACGGTTTTCTTTCGCTAGGGCTATGCCGCACAAAACATCTTAAATATCCATCACACAGGCTTTTATAGGCTTTAGCACTACCTACGATTTGTGGTCTAATCATAAGAAGAAGCGCTATAAGATGACTTTACACTTTCTTAATACTGCCTACTAATACAATAGTGACAAGCAAGCCAATAATCCATTTGAAAAATGGATAACGCAAGTGATAGATACTTGTAATAAAAAAGGTGCCTACACCAATATAGAGAAAAGCCCGCATTCGCAAAGTTCATCGTGCAAAAATGGCGATAAGACTGAAAATTACTGGCTCACAGTATGGACATTGCACAGTATACAACCTGAACTCATCCCTTTATTATGCAATGCGGGAAAATACATATCAAAACCAATACGGTTCAGTTAAGGCTTATACCTGGATTTATATGAGTCCTTTGTTACGACCAGTGTTATAATTGTTGTAAGAAATATCGGGATTTTGGCTGATCACCCAAAGGCAAACAGATACTCACGGTTGTACCTGCTAGGGGGTCAGACTGGATAGACAATGTGCCTGTATGTTCCTCTACAATTCGTTTGACAATCGCCAATCCTAGCCCAGTCCCACTTGGTTTGGTGGAATAGAAAGGTTGCGTCAGCTTTGCCAAGACATAGGGTGGAATTGCCGCACCACCATTATGAACATGGATGCACACCTGACTAGTATCGGTATCCAACTTAACAGTACAAGTCACAGTTTCGCCAGGAGCGATCGCCTCGCAAGCATTCCGCACCAAGTTGATCAGCACTTGTTTGAGCTTGTCGCGATCGCCTAAAACAATAACTTCCACAGATGCCGGGTTCAAGATAATTTCTCGCCCCAAGGCTTCTTTTGTAGCCCGCAAGGTATCCAGAGTTGCAGCCGCCAAAGCGTTGATTTCTACAGCAACTCTCTGGGAAACCTGCGGCTTGGCGTAGAGCGAGATTTCATTCAAGAGGTTTGCTAGACGCTGCGCCTCGTCCACTGCCAAGAATAGCCGCTCTTGGGCTGGTTGGGATAAGCTGATTTGCTGGAGGTGATGCAAGCAATCAGTTATTGTAGTCACTGGTTGGCGAATTTCGTTCACCATGCGCGTGGCAAACTCACCAACGGCTGCTAGTCGTTCCTTCTCAATCAGGCGAGCTTGGGCGGCTCGTAGTTCCTGAGTGCGTTTTATTACCTCTGCTTCCAAGATTTCTTGGAATTGCCATTGTTGGTGATAGAGGCGGTGGTTGTCGATCGCGATCGCTGCCCGTTCTGCAAACAACTCCACAATCCGCAATTCCTCATTCGTAAACTGACGCGGTTCTTTATTAAAGGAACAAATAGTGCCGATAATCTCGCCTTGGGGAGTCTGCACAGGCACCCCTAGGTAGCAAAGGTAGCCTTCTGGTGGGGTGCCATGTCCTTGTTGGCGAGTATCTGCAATCACGAGTGTTCGTCTCTGCTGAGCAACAACGTCTGACAGGGTGCCATGCAACGAGTAAACCCGCTCACTCTCGCTCACCTCCAGGCTACTAGCAGCGATTCGCCCCGAGTCTCCCTCACGTAGGGTGACAATCGTCCAGTCTGATGACACCAACTCGCTAACACTGGCGGCGATGTCTTGTAGATAGCTATCAAGAGGAAGATGGGAACGCCCGATGAGAGCTGATAAGATATCAATGCTCCTTTGATGATGCTGCTGACTGTGTAATTGGGAGGTAGTTGGCAATTTCATCAAGAACTCGGTCGCTTGTGTGCCATCCGAATCAGAGAAAATGGCGCTTGTTGAACGTTCAGGTGGCTCCAGGACAGGTAGCGAAATACTCATTACCGTACCTGTTGTCGGATCAGAGTTGATGACTAACTGCCCACTATGGGCAACCATAATCCGTTTGACTATTGCTAGCCCCAGCCCATATCGATTGGGTTTTGTGGAGTAGAACGGTTCTGTCAACTTTGGCAACAGTTCTGGTGAAATTGGTTCACCGCTATTGTGAACCTGAATACTAATCTGACTCGTTGTACTTTCTGCTACGCTTAGGAGCACCACACTGCTTGGAGGACTTGCCTCACAAGCATTCTCCACCATATGTAGCAACGCTTGGTGTAACTTCACTTTGTCGCCTAAGAACAGATGTGCAACTGGCGCAATTTTAAACTCAATCTGACGCTCTATCGCCGCAGGCAACTCTTGGAGGGATGGCAAAATTCCTGTTATAAACGAATTTACCTCGAGTTCTGCCAGTTGCAACATCAAAGGCTTGGCGTAAACCAAAATTTGCTCTAGCAGGTATTCTAAATGACTGGTTGCACCTAAGGCTTGCAATAATTGCATCCTGCCGACTTCCGGCAGTTCAGCTCTTTTAAAATAGTTCAACCCTATTTTGACCGTTGTCAAGGGGTTACGTAACTCATGCACAATCATTGCAGCAAATTCGCCCGTTGCTGCCAGACACTCACTTTCAACTAATTTCGCTTGGGCTGCCCGTAGTGCTTCTGTACGCTTGGCTACCTCAGCCTCCAAAGTTTGATTAAATTGCTGCTGCTGTTGGTAGAGCTGGTAATGAAACAGCGCTGTGGCAGCACGTTCAGCAAAAATTTCGGCTATGCGAATTTCGTCAGTAGTAAACTGGCAGGGCTGGACATTGAACGAGCAAATCGTACCAATCACCTGTCCCTGAAACGTTCGCAGTGGCACACCTAAGTAAGACAGGTAGCCATCCGGCGGTTCACCATACTCAGTAGCAATGCTTGCATCTGCCACAGCCAAAGTACGCCCAGTTTGCACCACCGTATTTGTTAGTGTGCCATGTAGCGAATAAAGCTGATCCATGCCCTCAAATTCTAAGCTACTCGCCATAACTCGCTCAAACCCATCTTGACAGAGGGTGACTGTTGACCAGTCCAAACGCAACAAACGACTGACCCCGCAAGTTATTTCGTGCAGGTAGCTTTTGATTTCACCGGAACGGTAGCTCAAGAAAGATAGTGTCTCCAAGATACCTTCTGCCGTTCTTTCCGGCAGAAGTGTTCCTAATTGGTTATCTTGATGGACTTGGCTCACTTTTGGCTCACTTGACGCGATCGCTATTATGCAGGCACTCCGTGCCATCGCGGAGCAATAGCTTTTACTCCAAGATTGTACAAATATTAACGGTAGTATATTCTGTTTGCTGCGTACGTAATTAAAACTTAATTTTTACCAAGGGGACTGCTGCCTGGGGACTGGGGACTGGCGACAGTTATCAGTTATCAGTTACCAGTTACCAGTTTTCAGTTATCAAGTACCATGCTGGTACTGTTGACTGTTGACTGTTGACTGTTGACTGTTGACTATCCCTAATCCCTAATCCCCAATCCCTAATCCCCTTTACTCGCGCAACACATAACCAACGCCTCGTACGGTTTGAATCAACCGCTTTTCGTTGTTTTCTTCCAGCTTCAAGCGCAGGTAGCGGATATAAACCTCGATAATGTTAGAATCTCCTATAAAGTCATAGCCCCAAACGTGTTCTAAAATCTGGTCGCGGGCGTAGACTTGGCGGGGATGACTCAGTAGGTACTCTAGCAAGTCAAACTCCTTAACCGTGAGTTCGATAGCCCGTTGCCCACGGAATACTTCACGCGTACGGCGATTCAGACTCAAGTCTGCAAACTGCAACACATCTTGGTCATCTTCCTGTTGGCGGCGCAGGTGGGCGCGGACTCTGGCAAGCAGTTCCTCAATACTGAAGGGTTTAACCACGTAGTCATCTGCCCCAGCATTCAACCCAGCAACGCGATCTTGCACCTCATCCCGCGCTGTTAACATAATCACAGGTACTTTGTTTCCGGTTGTTCGCAGACGGCGACAAACTTCTACGCCAGTCAGTCCAGGCAACATCCAGTCTAGAATGACCAAATCTGGTGAAGATTCCCGCGCCAGGGTTAGTCCCGCCATGCCATCATGCGCTACGGTGATACGATATCCCTCACTATTCAGTTCCAGCTCAATGAACCGAGCTAGTTTGATTTCATCTTCAATTAACAGAATATGTGTGGTTATCATAACGACCTGACTATTTTGAGACCGAAGTTCTTCTAGGGAACTTCCGGATGAGCAAGGGGAAGAGATAGGACAAACAGCCTGATACAAAGTTGCATTCGTTTAGAGAAACTAACACGCTGAACTCACATACCCCCATGAAGTGAAAATTAAGGACGACGGGAATTTTTGAACCAACTTTTCCTTGCTTTTAGTTTAAACCAAAGCAAGCGCGTCTCCCGCTCCTGTGCGTCTTTCTGCTTTGACTGCAACTTGGTCTCAGTATCATCTGCGCGTACCTGGTTAAGCAGGTCTTGTAAAATTTCAATGATGCGTTCCGTTTCTGCAGTCGCCGTTTCCAGGGCTTCGCGCTGGGGAATGGTCAGGTTAGTCCCTCGGCGTAACAGGCTTTGGAGATAGCCGTAGACTATGCTCAGGGGAGTGCGTAGATCGTGGGAAACTTGGTTTGTAAACTGCCGTTGTCGAACTCTTGTTGCAAACAAGCTAGTAGATAGTTGATGGCAGGATATGACCAGTTGTTGAACTTCGCGGGGGAGTCGTTGCAGATTTACTGGGACTGGTTGAGTGGTATCGTTGAGGGTTATCCACTTGTTAATTTGCAACAGTGGTAGAAGCGATCGCCTTACAATAACTGCAATCGTAAACGTAAGCAGGGGAAAAAACAGGATGAGGGCGATCGCTAAATTCCTGGTTGCGGCTTGGGAGCGAGATAGCATCTCGGTTATGTCAGCAGCGACATATAGCATAGCTGTTGGTTGGTTCACCATCGGCAGTGCTGTAGCCTTAACTATCAGTTGTTGTCCAGCAACTTTGTAGCGCCTCTTTTGAATAGATGAAGCTTGCAGGGACATCAGCACTGCCTTTTCACTAGCAGGCATTGAACTCAAATTTGGGGATACCAGTACTTCACTGTTTGTCTGCTTCACCCACAGCCACATGGGTAGTGATGACCAATTATCTAGAGTTACTTGTAGCTCATGTTGCCAAGGGATACTCTTACTCTTGGGTACCATCATATTGGTCACTTGAGTTGCTACCAATGAGAGCGTTTGTTGATGATTTTCAATGACCATGCGCTCCATTGTCCAGCTTGTGCAAATGACAACGACCCATATTCCCAGGGCAAAAACACCCATCATCCCCAAAGTTAAACGGAGTACTAAAGAGGACGGAACAAGCCACTCCGACTTAATTTTGATTATCTTGTGTAAAAAGATGCTAATAGCAGTCATGAGAAAAAACGTTTGTCATTTGCACTCGCGTTTGTTGAACCAAAGGTTGGGGAGATGAAAGAGCGTTAACCATTACTCCCCATCTGTTCCTCTACTAGCACCTAACGAGCGGTAACGCTATTTTACGTTTTGAGGCGGGGTTAATGCTGCTATTAATACAGGGCGGATGGTAAAAAGGCTCCTGCCGGTTCGTTATACAGACCGAGACTCATCAACGTTTCGGGCTGGATGACACGCAGACCATGGTTCAAACACCAGCGGAACAGGTCGCCGTTGCGCATCGGAACATAGAAGCCCCCCCCGCCGAACGCCCTTGCCGCCCCGATAAGCGCCTTTAAATCCTCATTGTTCTCACCAACAGCGTGACCGAAGAAGCCAATTTCGCTACCTAACGAGCGGTAACGCTATTTTACGTTTTGAGGCGGGGTTAATGCTGCTATTAATACAGGGCGGATGGTAAAAAGGCTCCTGCCGGTTCGTTATACAGACCGAGACTCATCAACGTTTCGGGCTGGATGACACGCAGACCATGGTTCAAACACCAGCGGAACAGGTCGCCGTTGCGCATCGGAACATAGAAGCCCCCCCCGCCGAACGCCCTTGCCGCCCCGATAAGCGCCTTTAAATCCTCATTGTTCTCACCAACAGCGTGACCGAAGAAGCCAATTTCGCTGGCGTAGCCCGATACGCGTCCATCACACTCGACAAGCGTTGCCGTGCCCCGCCCGACAGCTCCCTTTAGTTCGCCCGCCCGGTCATGACCATGAATGTGATAACAGAGTTGATTACACGCAGCAAGGTCGGACTCAGTCGCCGGACGAACGGTGCGACCGGGTATCGTCAAACCGAGCGGCTGTCCTTGAAGGTTCGCCAGTGGCTCGCGCACATCGAAGCCGAGTTTGGTATACAGGGAAAGCGAGCGGCTGTTATATGCGGCTTGAACGAGTCGCACACCGGCGAACCGTTTTTCGCGCGCCCGCTGTAAAACATGTTCCATCAGGCGGCGACCAACCGACCCGTTTTGCGCGGCGGGGTCTACCGTAGTCGGACCGATACCGGCGATAGTGTCGCCTTCCCACAAACAGTTGCTGCCGATGACGCGCCCGTCCTCAGCCTCAGCCACGACCAAATAAGCTGTCGGGTCTGCTAAAATTTCGGTCAACATTTCCGCCCCGAACTCCGCAGAAGGAAAGTCGGGTAGGAAGCCGTGCTGTTCCGCGATCACACGGATTGCTTGATATACAATGGTGCCACACTTTAGTGCGTCGTCGGGCCGTCCCGCACGCAGCATCACGGAAGATGTTTGTTCAAATACTTTGTCCATGATGAAAAATAAATCAGATCTAACGAGCGCTAACGCCACTGCTAGCTTGCAGTGGTGCGTAGCCAAAGGTGGCATTTGCCATGCGACACCAGATGACCACAGATTTGAAGTTTGCTACATTAACAACATCGGGAATGGGGTAGCGTTGAGTTCCGTTGTACTTTTGTAAGCGCCCCACATTTACGAAACTACCCTGGTTTTTATATGCTTGTGGTGGTTTGCCAGTGGTATCTAGAAGAACGTGCAGATCCGGTCCTTGGTCGCTGGTACTGAAGGCACCATCTAGTTCCAAGTAGCGATGTCCGTTTTCGGTGACGATGCGAGCTGAACCTGTCGTTGGCTTTTCTCCAGCCAGAAATTTGCCAGATGCTACAGCCATAGACTTACCTTGCGCCACAAGGATATTATGGTTGCTAGCACTTGGGGTGTGGCTGAGGCTCCGGGACGCTGTTATTTGAGCTGCTTGTCCTAACACAGGTACAGTGCTAATGATTAACGAAGTCGCGCCTAGTAATACCAATTGATTCAGTTTCATTTTTGTTAGCTCCATTCAATTTGTCGGCTCAATTTCATCTTGCTTCAATCATCCTGGCAGAAGATGATTTTTTCCTGAGAAATAGGTGAATAAAACTGAAGTGAGGCTAAGAGTTTACTTAGAAAGGGTTCGATTTGAGTTCAACTCAGAAAATGAATTTTATCTGAGAAATTGCTAAAAAAAACTCACCAAAAACTCTATAACTTATCAGATAATCTATAGCCGTTGCTCATTTGTGCTGCTTGAACCCACGTCACAATAACAGTGTTCTGTAATTTAGATTCTGTGGAAGCTCAGCATTGATGTTATCTGATTAGGGGTGCAAGCAGTACTATCTTAGTAAAACATTTCATTAATACGAGCGCCAATTCTCTATAGAAAGACTTTGCGTTCCTCCGCGCTTACTCTGCGCTCCTCTGCGTTTCAAAACGCTATGGTTTTACGCAAAGTTGTACTTACCGCACCCTCAAATCCCTAATAATAACCAAATTCTGGTGTTAGAACACAGCACAATTCTGTCGCAGGAAAAAGCCAACACGGGTTGTATATAAAGTTTTATGAAAACAAGAAAAAGAAATATTTTCAGCCGAGTTTCCAGTTCCTTCTACCTGTGGACAGCTATCCTCATCTTTGCAGCTGCCAATGCCGTAACCCGCAAAATTACAGAAATTGGATCACAGCACCTCGTCGATGGCAGAAATCCCATTTCACTGTGCAATGTTTTATTTGTCGGCAACCTCTGTGCTTTAGCGATGATGTTGTTAATTTTTGGCAGAGAATTGAACCAACGCACCTTAAGACAGTTAACCCGTGGAGATTGGATCAGCTTGGGAGTCATAGCTATCCTTTCCGGTGCCCTTGGTCCTGGGCTAATTTTTGGTGCCCTAGACAACACCACCGTGACCAATGTAGTGCTGATTGGTCGGCTGGAACCACCGCTCACCTTAGCTTTGAGCATCTGGCTTCTGGGAGTTAGGGTCAATACTTGGACGATCGCGGGTGCGATCGTGTCTTTTGCTGGTGTTGCTATCACCTCATTTCTGCCTAGCTCTAATCAAGCTGTAGCGCTGATGGGGGGTTTATTCCACCTTGGCAACGGGGAGTTAATGGCAGCCGCTGGCGCTGTGGTTTTGGCTGTTGCTACGGTCATTAGTAAGTTACGATTGCAGCATATCCCCCTAGGCTTTTTTAATATCTTTCGCACGGCTTTAGGAACGGTTGTCTTCTTCTTCCTCGCTCAGTTGCTTTACGGAACACAACACTTTCACGATGCGTTCTCGCCGTATCTTTGGCAATGGATGCTCCTTTACGGAGCTGTGATTGTCGTTACAGGGCAATTGTGCTGGTTTGCAGGTTTGCGCGGCTCAACTTCCGCTCAAATCAGTCTGGCTAACTCCTTTAATCCCATTGCTGCAATTGTGATGGCGTATCTGATTCTAGGGGAAGTACCCACAGCTGCTCAATATATGGGCGGCAGTATTATTTTGATTGGTATTGTCCTAAGTTTAATTGGAAATCTCCGCTCTGGTAGAGCAATGCAAATCTCTGCTCAAATCAGTCCTGCCAAACAGATGGGTTCTGCAAGCGGTTTTATGGGAATCTGAAACGCAATACTGTAGGTTGGGTTTCACAAAAGTTCAACCCAACGCCATCCTGAGTTTTGTTGCTTAACTCAGCCTTCTCAATTTCGAGAATTTCACGCTGGCAAGGAAGTAATATTTATTCACCTCATCAATCGCCAACGTTTAATTTTCACCGCAGCGCCCCTAATCCATCTTTCTGCCGTTGATAACGCTCTTTAAACTGTCGTTGCTGTATACTGTGATCCACAATGGGGTCAGGATACCCAACAGCATGACGTTCTAAGGGTGAAATTTTCCCCGTCACTAAATATTCCGTATCCATAGACCGCAATTCCGGAACCCATTGCCTAATGTACTCGCCCTCAAAGTCAAACTTTTGTGCTTGACTTGCAGGGTTGAAAATTCGCACGGGTTTGGGGTCCATACCGCTAGAAGCACTCCATTGCCAGCCGCCATTGTTGGCAGATAAATCACCGTCAATCAATCTCTGCATGAAGTATTTTTCTCCCTTTCTGGGATCAATCAGCAAGTCTTTGGTTAGAAAATTGGCGACAATCATCCGACAGCGGTTGTGCATCCAGCCAAGTTCATTCATCTGGTGCATTGCTGCATCAACAATTGGGTAGCCAGTTTTCCCCTCGCACCAAGCTTGGAAATGTTCTTCGTTATTATCATAAGGAAAGTTTTTGAAATGGTCGCGGAAAGCACCCTCTGCTAGTTCTGGGAAGTGATACATCGCGTGTTGATAAAACTCCCGCCACGCCAGTTCCTGTTGCCATGCACGAATGCTGGTTTCTGTTTCCTCACTGCGGCTCATTTCTAGGGCTTCCAAAGTTGCTTGCCAAACGGTGCGAACACCAATCACGCCAAATTTTAAAGCAGCACTCAATCTGGATGTACCGTCAATTGCTGGGAAATTTCGCTGTTCTTTGTATTCATTAATTGCACTGGCACAAAATTCCTCTAACCGTTCTTGCGCCGCCGCCTCACCTGGCGCAATGACTAATTCTCCATCCCAATGGAAACCTAAATCTTTGGCTGAGGGTAATTCTATTGCCCCAGAAGCTTTTGCAATTTCTTTTTCGGCTTGTGTCAATCCTTCGGCATTTTCCAGAGTTTCTACTAGGTTAGCCTTCGGTTTACCAATCCAATTCTTCCAAAAGGGGGTGTAGACGGTGTAGGGCTGATTGGAACCAGTACGAATATCCTCTGGTGAGTGTAAGAGCTGATCCCAGTTCTTCTCAAGAAACTGGATACCTTTTTCTTGTAGCGCTTCCATAACAGCGCGATCGCGTTCTTGAGAATACGGTTCCACATCCCAATTCCAAAATACAGCTCTTGCGCCCAGACTCGCTGCCAGTTCTGGAATGGCTGTAGTAGGATTGGCATGGAGAATTAACAACTGGCTACCTGCTTGAGCATATCGCTGTTGTAGTGACTGTAAACTACCAATCATATAAGTCACTCTGACCGGAGCAACATCATCCCGTTCTAGAATATTCGGATCAAGGCAAAACACGCCCACGACCTTTGGACTCTGCTTTCTTGCAGTAGCGAGTCCTGTGTTATCAGAAATGCGTAAATCGCGGCGATGCCAAAACAGAATTAAATCAGACATTCCATCCTTTGGATAGTTCTCTTGTACTAGCTTAGAGTTAACAAAAGTCAAAAGTCAAAACAGAAGCAAAATTTATCACCTTTTAACTTTTGTGTGCGTCTTTCTTTCGGCGTCTTTTTCGGGCACGTTATTTTTCAATTGTCAATTTTTTCGCAAGAAAGTATATAGACTTACTTGATTGAGAGTCAATTTAATGTATGTTAATGTACGCTTATTCGATAGGCATAGCGTATATTAAAGCAGTATTGCACAGCCAACCCCAGGAGAGAACAAAGATGCGAATAGCTCGTGATATCACCGATTTGATTGGTCGGACGCCTCTAGTTCAGCTTAATCGTATTCCTCAATCTGACGGCTGTGTTGCCCAGATTTTGGTCAAACTAGAGGGGCTAAATCCATCAGCTTCAGTCAAAGACCGAATTGGTATCAGCATGATTGAAGCTGCTGAGCAAGCAGGATTAATTCGCCCGAGAAAGTCAGTTTTAGTAGAACCCACTTCTGGCAACACGGGCATTGCTCTGGCGATGGTTGCGGCAGCCAAAGGGTACCGTTTAATCTTAACAATGCCAGATACAATGAGTACGGAACGGCAGTTAATGCTGATGGGGTATGGGGCAGAGGTGGAGTTGACACCAGGAGTTGAAGGTATGTCTGGGTCTATTGCTCGTGCTAAAGAAATTGTTGCTACCACACCAGATACCTATATGCTTCAGCAGTTTCGTAACTGTGCCAATCCCAAAAGCCATCGAGAAACAACAGCTGCTGAAATTTGGGAAGACACCGATGGGCAAGTTGATATCTTAGTTGCTGGCGTTGGTACAGGAGGTACAATTACTGGAGTCGCTGAAGCAATTAAGTCCCGCAAAAGCGAATTTCAGGCGATCGCAGTTGAGCCAGCTAACAGTGCCGTACTCACAGGTGGTAAACCAGGAGAACACAAAATTCAAGGCATTGGAGCTGGGTTTGTTCCTCCCGTGTTGCGTATAGAACTCGTTGATGAAGTCCTTCGGGTGACTGATGAACAGGCGATTGAATACAGCCGCAGATTGGCACGAGAAGAGGGAATTCTCTCAGGTATATCGACTGGTGCTGCTTTGTGGGCTGCGGTTCAAGTTGCTAAGCGTCCGGAGAATGCAGGACGTTTAATCGTGATGGTGCAGCCCAGTTATGGTGAGCGATATTTGAGTACGCCCTTGTTCAAAAACTTAGAGCAAAGTTAAAGAGTTTAGGTTGCTCTTTGTAGGATGGATTGCAATTTTAGTAGGCGATCGCCCGCCACCGCCAAAGTTTCTGGCTTCTTACTAAAACAGAATCGAATAAATTTGCTAGCTTTCTCTGGTTGAGAGAAAAAGCTGGAACCGGGAACCGCTGCAACTCCAATCTCTTTAATAAGATAGAGGACGAAATCTACATCCGTCTTGTAGCCAAAGCGAGAGATGTCAGCGAGTACGTAGTAGGCTCCCTTGGGAATAGAATATGGAATCCCGACTTTATCTAAAATCTCAAGCAGACTGTCTCGCTTCTCCTGATACAGTATTGCCAGTTCCTTGTAGTAACTCTCTGGTAGTTGCATCGCCGCCACTCCTGCTCGTTGCAAAGGTGCGGGTGCGCCTACGGTAAGAAAATCATGAACTCTACGAATTGCGCCAGTTAATTCTGGATTTGCCAAGATGTAGCCAACTCGCCATCCAGTCACACTGTAGGTTTTGGAAAGACTATTGATAGTCACAGTGCGTTCCTCCATACCTGGGAGGGTTGCCATTGCGATGTGCTCAGTTCCATCGTACAGAATATGTTCGTAGATTTCGTCTGTAAAAACTAGCACATCCCACTTTTGGCAAAGTTCGGCAATTAAGGTTAATTCTTCACGGCTGAACACCTTCCCGGTTGGGTTGTGGGGAGTATTAATAATGATGGCTTTGGTGTTGTTATTGAATGCTTGGCGTAGTTCGGCTTCATCAAAAGTCCAATCGGGTGGATGTAGCGATACATAACGCGGAGTTGCACTCGCTATCACCGCATCGGGACCATAGTTTTCGTAATACGGCTCAAACACAATAACTTCATCACCTGGATCTACCGTAGCAAGCATTGTTGCTGCCATTGCTTCGGTGGAACCACAAGTTACAGTAATGTGCCGTTCGGGGTCAATTTCTAAGCCCAGATACCAACGGACTTTTTCAGCAAGAGCGTGACGAAAAGCGCGATCGCCCCAAGTAATGCCATACTGGTTAACATCACCTGCGATCGCTTCATAAGCAGCCTGTTTCAACTCTGGGGGACAGGGAAAATCGGGAAACCCTTGCGCCAAATTTACGGCATTGTGTTGCAATGCCACTCTAGTCATTTCACGAATGACCGACTCTGTAAACTGACTTGCCTTGGACGAAATTTTTTGCTTGTGCCCCTGAGTCACCCCATACCTCCATTAATGTTAAAGTCAACTTCTAACTCAATGTTTGAAGAATTTGCAAATTTTACGGTAAATCGATACAAATAATGTATAATATAATAACAAAAAGCGTGTCATAATTTTTCTAATTATATATACTACCATTTACGCCACAGGCAGTTATTGAGCATTAGAATTCTTACAAGAATCTGCTTTCAGGGTATTTGCAATCACAGACACACACGAGAGAAACGCTACTTATTCATCGGTGTCCATCTGTGTGCATCTGTGGTTTCATTTTCATACAATTGACGAGTGCAACAAACAAGTTTCTAATTCTAATCACAATGAGAGTGAATCAAAACTGAGAACAGTTTGCTTGTGATAAGTGTTCAAATCGACCGATTCTCCGGCAAGGATGAGATTATAAATTTCCTGCATCTCCAAAGTCGTATTTTCTTTGGTTAAAAATCTGAACGCAGAAGCAGCCAGATATTCTGGCTGTTCTTCAAAAGCCAACCACAGACGATTTTCAGCTTCTGCCACCTGACCAGTAGTGTTAGAACCAGCAAAAATGTCCACTACCAAATCACCTGGATCTGTCAGAAAACGGATAAAGAATTCAGGTAGTTTGGCAGGAAACCTGGCAGGGTGCTGCTTAACCGAAACCGCCTTACAACCGTCCAAGTATTGACCGTTGGATTCGGTATTAGAAATTTGTAACAGGTTAGATGGAATAGCTCCACCGTTATCCTTGGCAAAGGCTTTACCAATGTCATGACCAGAAGGTCGTACTTTTGGTTTGTAAAACTTGTCTGGATCTTCCAGCAATTTCTTCATGCGATCGCTGTACGGTGTCAGGACTTTTGTTACATCAGCCTTGGGGTACTCTGTTTTACTAAACCACCAAACAGTATTCACCGAATCTTTAGCCCGTATTTTGCGTTTGTTGACCCACTCAATAGGGCTGGGCAGCTTGGACGGGTTGTACCAATAAAAATCTTCTGCCAGGAAAAAGCCAATGTCATCGCAAAAGCGTATTGGCACTCGATAGTTATATAGGCTGCGGACAGGAACCCCTTTTTCATAAGCTCCACCCAGATCCACAATAAAACTGCCATCGTCACGCAGCTTTTTGTAAACGAGTGTAGCAAACTCGGCAAGCCAGTTCACATACTCGTGCTGCTCTTTGTTGCCGTATTCTTTTTTACGCTGAAGGGCGAAGGGTGGACTGGTAACGACTAGGTTAACACTACTGTCTGGTAATTTTTGTAAGAGTTCACGGGAGTCACCACAGTAGGCAGCTCCTTTACTAGTGAAATAAGCAGGTTTTATGCCTTGTAAGCGCACAATTGGGTTCATCACAAATGATACTTATAGTCTGTAGACGTAAAGTCGTCAATAGAGCAATTTCGGTATATAACCGAAGAAAAAACAATTACTAAAATGAGGAAGTTATTTGCGGACTATCTACGGAAGGCACGGCAGGCTCATGGCATGTCACAGGAGAGGCTGGTAGAACTGGCTGGGCTGCGCGGCGCTTACATTAGCTTAGTGGATCGAGGTGAAAGGAACATATTGATAGATAATATTGAACGGATTGCTACAGCGTTAGATTTAAAATCAGTGGATTTGCTAGGGAGGAACAAGGAGTGCTAAAACCACATCCTGACCTAGAAACGCTGGAGATACTGTTTCCTGCCATACAGCAGTATCAAGAATTAGCATCGAAGCACGGTATTAACGACATTTTTCAGGATAATGGTGGCAAATTATTGCAGGTTCTGCTGATACTTGGTTTGACTGTCCTTCCGGGGCGAGAGGGGAACGACGCCATTGATCAGGATGGAAATGAATACGAATTAAAATCAATCAATATTGAACTCACGAAAGGGTTCTCAACCCACCACCATATGAACCCTATTATTCTTAACAAATATCGTAAGGTAGATTGGATTTTTGCCATTTACAAAAATATTGAAATACAAGCGATTTATCGTCTCAAACCAGCCATTTTAGAGCCGTTTTATACTTTGTGGGAAACCAAGTGGTACAACGATGGAGGGAAGGACATTAACAACCCAAAAATTCCCTTAAAGTATGTCGTCGAGAATGGCGAATTGCTATATGGCACTCCTCCTAGCATCTCTCCCAAAACGAAACCATGATAACATCTAAAGCACTTAGTTTAACCACATTTGATTTTTTAGCTCGTGCCATACTTCTGTAAACTTGTTATCCAATCTGTCAAAACTTTGGGAGAAATGTGTTTACCCCGCTCCTTGATTAATGAATCAGCCATTGCCGTCACCTCTATCACTGTTTTGTGTGCTGTCTCTACCATCTCAGTTAATAACCGCAGTGTTCGGGTGTAGGTAACACCGTATGCCTTGCAGATTTCAACAACTAGCCCATCATCACTAGCACAAATCAGCAATTGATGACGGGCAATGGCAATTGTAGATCGATCCGCGACACTCAAAAGGGGCGTTCTAACGCTAAATTCTAGAAAACTGGCAAACATCTCTTCTGTGGAAAGAGCCAGAGGTGTTAAGTATTGGTTAGCAGCTTGACGAGTTGGGGGTTCCAGTTGATCTGAATCTAGAAGTTCCTGGGCAATGTACAACGGGCTATAGTGCTGTTGTAGCCACCCCCACTCGTTCAGCCAGCGAAAATCAATGAGTGCCGTTGCGTCAAGAATTGTTCCCTTAAGCGACTGCATAAACCTCATTTTCTTGACGACGCACCCGCAGTTTTTCAACAGTTAAGTTGAGAAGTTCTGCTGCTTTCATCTCTGAAATCTTGCCCAATTTTAAGGACTGCCAAATTAGAAATTCATAACGTTCATTTTCTGGATAATCCTCATATGCTAGGGCTGGTGGTAATTCCATTGATTTTTGCAAAGTTGCACCATCATGTTGCTTTTTATAAATTCCACATATTTTGGCTTTCTCTTTAGCAAAATCAATTATTCCCATTTGCGCTAAACGATATAAGACGACTAGGTAACTCACCCGAAAATGACGTTTGAGTTTGACAATATCTTGGGTAAGTGCATACATCCGTTCAAATTCAGCTTGGGGAACTAGTAGATGACTAGCAAAGTAATCAGCTACTTTTTCTCGTGCTTTTTCTTCTTCTTTGGTTCCTTCTTCAATTAGAGTGTTTTGGTACTCTACGCGATGGAAGATAAGGTGTCCAATTTCATGTGCAAGGGTAAACAATTGACGTTCAATGGTGATATTATGGGTATTGACCAAAACAAAAGCACCTTCAATATCACTACAAGCACTAAGACCAAAGAAATCTTTAATGGGAATGGGCTGGCGTAAAACTTTTAAACCGATTTCTTCTACAGACTGAAACAGGTTGGCAATGGGAGCATCTCCCAAGCCAAGGCGATGACGAAACAAAGCAGCTATTGTCTGAATGTGCTTTTCATTACCTTCTACTTGATGGCAAGGTGTACTTTCTGGGGTGTAGCTTGGTAAGCCAACGGCTTGTTCTAGGGCGTTATAAGTTTGCAGCATTCGTAGCACTTGGGCTGCAAACTGGGCATTTTTGTCAAAGGAAACATGAGCGCGGAACCGGAAGTTGGGTAGTCCTTCACCTTGTGAGCGTAGCAAGTCATCGAGTGTTATGCCCAAAGCACTCGCCAGAGCAGAGAGGATTTTGCTGTCTGGTAAAGTTTTGGCGTTCTCGTAGTTATTGATGCTCTGGCGAGTTACCCGAGCTTGTTCTGCAAGTTGCTCTTGAGACAAGCCTAGACTTTTACGGTAGCGGATCAAGTTCGCAGCAATGATCTCTTTCATGGCTGATTCTTTCCTGCGTTAGCGTAGCGGCTCCTAACGGAGCATCGCTAGAGGTCTCAAAAAAATGTCAAACTTGTTGACCTAGTTTTTTCTAATTATACTAGAAAATGTCAAAGGTATTTTACATTCAACAGAAGGAGGTGATAAAGATATGGCAAAGAATACAGGCAAGGGTTATCGCCGTGGTGCTGTGGACAACCGCAGCCAAGCTTACAACCCTGTGACCGAACAATGGGTGAAGCGTGATGCTCAAACCGGACGCTTTATAGACGTGAAGCAAAACGGAGAACCTTTTAAAGGTGTTCGTAAAGAAGACTAATACCAAATTGCGTTCAATCTCCACAATTGAACGCAACTCGGTATAGGTTTTAGGTTTGGTTTATTGAAGGGGTGGTATTACACTCATAGCCCACTCCTTCAGTTTTCTTCATTATCTTAGTCTTCGGCTTGAAAATCCAGAGCATCACCATTTACAAAAAAATGGTCAGTAAATCTAACACAAAAGCAGAAAGCCAAAAGTCCAAGGCTCGCACTGCCGCTAGTTCAAAAAAAACAGTCATTGAACCCAAGATACAGGAAGCTAATAATGCTAAGTCCACTGCTAAGAGAGCTAGATCCAAACAGACCGACGATCCTGCTCTTAAGACACAAGCAACTAAAAAGGTGAAGAGTCCAAACGCAAAAGCCAGTTCAACGACAATCAAGCCAACTAAACAAGCAAACAGTAAGACAAAAGTACTGCCAACTAAAAGAGCTAAGGCTGCTGGTAAATCTAGCTCAACAACAAATAAACGCACTCAAAAAGTAGTCGAGCAGACTGACATAAAACCGACTGAACAGCCTACGTTTTCTGCTGGCAAAGCTAGCTCAACAGGATCTCAAAGTCTCAGTAAATCCAAGGTACAACCAATCCAAAAAGCTAAATTTTCCACTGCAAAGACTAGACAGAAGAAGAAAAAAAGTAGCTTTGAAAATAAATTTATTAGCGAACCGGAAGTTGATAGAAAGTCAGGACGGAAAGCTAACCTTGACCTAAAAGCTAGCACAGTTAAAGCTGCATTTAAGAAGTTTCAATCCCAGATTGTTGACTTAGAGCGGTCAACCACAGAGAAAGGACGTACAAGCCGTGACTACTTGTTTAAGCAAGTTAAAAAACTAGTCAAGAATCACTCGGATTTCCCACCACTGAAGGGTAACTATATTCCGTTTGGCTCATTTGCTAGAAAGACAAAGATTCGCCCCTTAGATGACATCGATATCTTGCTCCTGCTAAACGGAAGGGGAATTAATGTCGAGATTTCCTATCAACAGAAGGCATCCGGCTATGGAGTCAACATGACAGCAGTTTGTCGGGTAAAAATTACAGATGCTCGTTCTCCTCTTCAAGCATTCGCAGATAATAAGGGGTATGTCAACTCAATCAAGATTTTGAATCGGATTAAGCATCATCTTGCTTATGTAACCAATTATCTGAAAGCTGACAAAAATAGACGAATGCAGGCAGTGACTCTAAATCTCAAGTCCCATCCCTGGATCTTTGATATCGTACCAGCAATTCCTATCCACGATTATCGCGATAAGGTTACTCATTTCTTAATTCCAGATGGATATGGCAACTGGATTAGAACTAATCCAAAAATAGATGCTCAAAGCATTACATCAGTAAACACTCAGCATAAAGGCGAACTTTTGCCTGTTCTGCGATTACTGAAGTATTGGAACGAAAGGAAACATAAGCCTAGTCTATCGTCTTACTACTTTGAGACACTCGTAGTTAAGACTTTCCAGTATGCCCCTAGAATAACTAGCTATCCAGCAGCACTTGAATACTTCTTCCAGCATTGCAGTTCCTTCATAATCAGTAGCTGTCCCGATCCAAAGAGGCTTGGTGAAGCATTAGATGCAAACGTTAGCTGGGACACCAAGCAAAAAATTATCACAGCCCTTAGAAATGCTGCAAACCACGCAAGTCATGCAATAATAGCTGAATCTAAAAATGACCAGAAGACCGCTATTTATTGGTGGAAAAAAGTTTTCGGGTCGGAGTTTCCAGATTATGGCTAACAGTAGTAATCAGGTAAAGCACAATCCACGAGCGCTCTGTCAGGTGTACTTCACGTTAGCGAAGCGATGGGCACGGTTTTCCCTCGTCTGTAAACTGGCAGGGTTCCTAGTTGGTGTTCTAACAGTTCTGCTACCGTTAGTGCCAGCGTATGCTCCAGTGCTCGTGTTTATGCTGGCAATGATGGCGGATTGGCTGGCGTGGCGATCAGATACCCACAAGGGTATAGCGGAAGCTTGGCTACGGAAGTTAGACGGACGCGATTCTTTTGACTGGGCAATTTCAGGTGCCGAGCTTTCAGACTTGCTGATGCGGAGTCCGTCGAAGGTTGATAAGCTTGTGATTGCAAAAGCCTTATCTGAAGAGTATTTCGCTAGTAAAGAACCCCCCGGCACAACACGGGCGCTGGAAAATTTGCAGGAATCGGCTTGGTGGAGCAAGCATTTGTCAGAGCGAATGCGGAACTATTACCTTGCGCTTCCTTGCTTATTGGTCGCAAGTGCAGTGCTTGTTCTGCTCATTAGTGTTCAAGCCATTGACAACAAGCAGACTTTGTCAAGTCTTGGACGGATTGTGACATCCGTTCTGACCCTAGTTTTCTCATTAAATCTATTTCGATCAGTCTTGGGCTACCAC
The DNA here is from genome assembly GCF_963872035.1 of Scytonema sp. HK-05. Lineage (NCBI taxonomy): Bacteria > Bacillati > Cyanobacteriota > Cyanophyceae > Nostocales > Scytonemataceae > Scytonema > Scytonema sp. HK-05. The sequence continues at coordinate 20,795 of NZ_CAWMYC010000090.1, read as the reverse complement.
AATTTCAGCCTCAAGGCAGGGCAGATTGAGAAGTCTACCGAGAATCTTCTCGCAAGCCAAGGTGTCCAAGAATCAGAAGCTATCAAGTTGATGAGCGAATATCAGCTCGCCCGTGCTTCTGCCCCACTTATCCCAACGTGGCTATGGAACAGGATGGAAGGCGAACTGAATGCAACTTGGAAGCAGTATCGTCGGCAATGAGTCGCGGAAACATGTAGCCCGCGAGGATCGGGGGTTCGGGGATCTTTAAGGATTAACATCACTAACAGCAACCGTATTGAGTTATAAGCAACTAGGATATGATTTCGGCTGACGCCACAAGCTCATATTCAATTCCTCGCAATAACATCCCCAGCCACGAGTTTCGATTTCATGATTGCATATCCAATTAAAGATTCGCCGCGCCCTGGCAAACGCCACATCTTGGGATGGATAAATACGGGGGCTAGGACAAAACACTTCTCCACTAATGTGGATTGCGGCAATTTGCCAGTAGTCGCTCCCCTCACCTTCAGGGATGACTTCTAAAAATCCGTCTTTGAAAGGCTCAATGACTCCTATATTCATTCAACATTGACTTTGACTTTATATACAGCCTTTAAGATTTCAAAATTTGAAAATAGCCAATGAGGCTGTTTCTCTCTTTCGTTGAAAGCAGTGGAAGCAGTAGTAACACAAAAGACAGGTAACGCACTGCTTCGTTAACTGTACTCAAAATTAGAACAGCAATTGATATGGTAAACCAACCAAGAGCTACTGTGTAATTTGGACTACCTATCTCTTTAGCTGTGTATATATGGATAACTATATAACTAGCTAATGCAGCTATCTCAGCCCAGCCATAGCCGATCATCCCCAAGTACGGTACCAGCAAAAAGGCACCTCCGGCAAAAAGCGCTATGTGTGCCGCATGAAACCAAGTCACCTCAAGATTTTTTCCACACAGATAGAGGACTGACGAATGCAGATTGAACATGGAATTGGCAAGATAGCCAATTGCAATCAACGGAAAGATTTGCAGCGCTGGAGTCCAATCTTTACCAAAAACGAGCGGCAATACCACAGGAGCTGCTATTGCAAACCCTGCGAGCGGTAAACCAACGGCTAGCGCTTGTAGACGCATTCCTTCCTCAACACTCTTGCGTAGGCGAGTTCTGTCATTTTCTAACTTAGCTAGCGCCGCCATAGCCAAACGCCAAGTGACAGCCTTAGCAAAGGCAAGCATTTCTACAAGGCGAATAGCTAAAGCCACAAAGCCAACAGCTTCAGCCCCAGCGAAACGTCCGACAATCACTGGATTGACTAGCGATCGCAACTGCCAAAGCCAACCCGCAAAGGATAAGCTCAGACCATACGCCACCATTTCCCGAATTAAACTAGGTTTCCAGCACAAGCGCGGGCGAAGACTGGTACTATAGACAGTCAATACAACCATAGTTATTTGCTGCAGCCACAAACCACCGACAGGTGCCCAAGCACCAGCTCCTCGATTTGCAAGGGGTAGCGCTACCACATAGTAACTAATTTGGCTGATTAACTCAATGAAGGCTACACGCTGAAAATTTAAGTCACGGTCTAGTTTAATTGTCAGGGGCAGATTTAACAGAGAAAGAGGTAATGTTAAACCCATGACTGCTATAAGCGGTGCTACTTCTGGAAGCTTAAGCATCTGGGCGATAATATGTTGCCCCAAGACAAGACTGAGTGTAAAGACACCGCTAATACATAGCAACAGGGTAAAGACTTGGTCATAATCCTGTTGGTCTGGGTTGGATGTTTTACGTAGTAAATAGACATCCAAGCCCCATATACCCAACCCGCCGAGGAAGCTGACAATGCCATAAGCGACTCCATAAAGTCCGTACTCGGTCGGTCCAATGACTCTAGTGATGAATAATACACCAATTAAGCTCAGTAAGATACCCAAAGCTTGACGTATGACCATCAAGGCTCCGCCCTTGATGACTTTACTACGCAATCCCACGGCTACTCCAAAAATGAATTAAGTTTTACATTTGCACAAAATTCAGAATTCAGGATCTCCCCACAGAAGAATTCTGGATTCTGAATCCTGAGTTCTGAGTTCTTTATGAATCATGTAGCACGAGCGAACAAGCGTCGGCGTAGGTTACGATTAAAAGACCGTATTCTGTCGTATCCATTAGGTCCAAGCAACCAAAGCAGGGCGATCGCTACACTCAAGCGGATAAACCGCGGACTGAAAAGGAGTTGTGGGTAAAGTGCAGCTGCTTGACGACTAAAATGAAAAGCTTGTTTGTAATCTTGTGTATCTATAGACCTCCAAGCGAGAAAGACATACAATCGACCATAGCTTCGGGGTCGCAGATAGAGAATGTCTGTGGGCAAAGAACGATAGGTTTTCTCAATTAACTGGCGAAAACCTCTGAACATGGATTGGCAATCTTTTGATTTGTTGTTTGGGTGCATACGATATCTCACCAAAGGTTCTTTGACCACGCCATAGTGATAGCGAGTGGCAATACGTATCCACATATCCACATCTTCAATGTAGCTCTCTCGGTCAAATAAGCCCAAGGTGTCGAAACAAGAACGACGAATCATGGGTGAACTTCCACAGCAAACAGAACTGTCACATGATTCCACAACTTCCTTGTAGACATCACCTTCTTTATCATGCTTCATGATTAAGCCTGTAAGCTTGCCATTTTCCTGTATAAAAGCAGTCCATGTATCTACTAGACCCACCAAGGGATTATTGTCTAAGCATTGTGCTTGTTTTTCTAACTTAGTTGGTTCCCAAATATCATCAGCATCTAAAAAGGCAATGTATTCGCCTTTAGACTCAACAATACCCGTGTTTCGTGCCGCTGCTGTTCCTTGATTTTCTTGTGAAATCAGTCTGACTCGCGGGTCTGTGATTTGAGAAGCCCATTCAACAATTCCATCTGAACTGCCATCATTAATAATCAATACTTCAAAATCTGTAAGTGTCTGCTTCTGAACACTCTCCAGAGTTTCTGGGAGATATTTTATGGCATTATATGCCGGAATAATAACAGTAACTTTGGGCATACTTCTGAACTCTTTCATATAATAGATTGACTTTTTCTTCAAACCGTAGAGAACGCACAGAAAAGAAAACTCAGATAACTTTATGAGTCAATCAGAATTGCTATAGTTGTTAGCTTTTAACTGTTAGCTTTTAACCATTACCTATTTCCCATTGCCCATTAGCTGTTGATCTACGTCGCCGCAGGGCTTGGATAAGTGTTTTCACTCTGTCATAGGTTTGATCACCGAATCTTTTCAATAGTGTTAAAGCTATGGTTTGGCGGATGAAGTCCCAAGAAAAAATAAGTTGTGGATGATGACCAATAGCTTGATGATTAAAATGAAGTGCTTGATCGTAATCTTTATTGTTGATAGCTCTCCACGCTAAGTAGAGATTAATCCGACCATATCCTTTCTCTCTTAAAGGCAGTAATTCTGCGGGTACAGACTCAAAAGCTTTCTCGATGATTGTCCGAAAAGCTTCCAAAGTTCCTTGACAATTTGTGGACTTGCTACCAGGATGTTGGCGATAGCGAACCAAGGCTTCTTTGACTACAGCAAAGCGATATTGAGAAGCAAGGCGAATCCACATATCTAAATCTTCAAGAAACGGTAATTCTGGGTTAAATAACCCTACCGTTTCAAAACAAGAGCGACGAATCAAGGGTGTACTATCACAAGGGCATATCGGTTTAAACTGGACAAGTTGCTTCCATACGTCGTCTCCCTCTGCTTCGGAAACAACAACTTTCCCTGTGGACTTGCCTTGCTGATTAATTAAAACTGTCCACGTATCTACTAAACCTACTGATGGGTTTTCTTCCAGGTAACGGACTTGCTTTTGGAGTTTGGTTGGCTCCCAAATATCATCAGCATCCAAAAGTGCGATATATTCTCCAACAGCCGCAGTAATTCCTGTGTTTCGTGCCCCAGATGAACCTTGGTTTTGCTGCGAAATCAGCCGAACTCGCGAGTCTTTTATTTGAGAAACCCACTCTACAGTTCCATCAGAACTTCCATCATCAACAATCAGCACTTCAAAATCTGTAAATGTCTGCTTCAGAACGCTCTCCACAGCTTCTGGGAGATAAGCCATAGCATTGTATGCTGGGATAATGACAGAAACTTTCGGCATATGACACTCCTGTGTTCAATGGGTTGGTAACGGCAATTTTTTCTTGGACTGCAAAATCGTTTCTAAAATCACATCGCGATAACGCAATGCTATGGCATCCCAACTAAAGCGGGTAGCATTCTGTCTGGCACGTACACTCCAGTTACCACTAAGCGCGTCTTTAATGGCATTTGCGTAGATATCCAGTTTGGTGACATCACATAGAATACCACCATCACCGACAATATATCGCCGCATTTCATCATCAGTAGCGACAACTGGCAAACCACTAGCCATTGCTTCTAAATACACAAGCCCAAAAGGTTCGTGAATTGAAGGGAGTGTAAAGGCATCCACACTGCGGTAAACTTCAGGCATTCGCTCAAATGGCAAGGTGCGAACGGCAAACCGCTTTTCTCCCAGCAACTGCTTACCTAGTGACTCAAAGTATAGGCGATCGGGTCCATCCCCACATACCAAAAGACTGACGTCGCTGAGGCGAGACACGGCTTGAATAGCTAATTCAACTCGCTTTTGATTTTTGCAATTCAACGAAGCAACACACAACACCACTGGTTTGGGCAAATCAACATCAAGCTTTCCACCTTCAGGAGTAAATTGCTCAAGATTTACACCATTAGGAATCACACTTATTGGTTGCGTTGGTTGGAAAGTCTGCGCCAACTCGGCGGCGGCTTCATCGAAAACTACGAGATGATCTGGACGAAACCGAAGATTACGCTGCAAGCATTTGCCATTTTTTTGTAATGAACCATCATCTCCTTTCCCCATTAAGCTATTGTGTTCGGTAAAAAGTATCGGAGTTCCTGTCAGCGCTCTTACACAGGCTGCCATTGCCAAGCCTGCATAATCATTATGGGGAAAGATTAGGTCAGCTCGATGAGTTAGCAAGCGGAGTAAGCAAGGGAAGAAACCCGTCAGGTGTTCCACCACAATTTCAGGATTTGTGAAACCACGCACCAAAGGAGCAATCAAAGGGTGGCGCACAGCATGAAAGGCATGGGAACGGGGAATACATGGAATGGGGTAGCTGAAGGGTCCACAAGCAGCGCCACTGAGCAATTCTACTTCAAAGTAGGAACTGAGGCGGCGGCTCAGCTCAATTGCCATAATCTCTGCTCCACCACTCCAGTTAACTCCGGCGCTGGGATGGACTAGAACAATTCGGTACGGTCGTTCACCTCTGGTCCTCAATTGGGTGTTATCGGTGGAGCTAATAATTTGTTGGGTCATCTGTTGGGTCATCCTTAAACTACTCCATAGGCAACGCTCAGAAAGTTCGGGAATCTGTTTAAGCTAGGTTGTAACCGCTTTTGGCTTGAAAAATAAGAGCAATGGTTTTTCAATATATAAATATACAATGCACCCACAAAGGATTGCGATGATGCCAATAATAAATCCCAAAATGTTTAACACTAGCAGGTTTTGAAAAATCTCTAGTTCTAATTTATTTAAAACTTTTGTCATATGGTTGATGAAAAAACCATGTGCCAGATAGATGGAGTAGGATGCATTGCCTAAAAATAAAAGAAAATTGGGTACGTTAATAGTTTTTCTCAGTTCCAATGAAGCACCACCCAGAACAAGCAGTGTACAAGCAATCCCGAATGTCAAAACAGATGAGACTGGTAAAAAATTGTAGAAATAATTTATAGCTGATAAAGTATAAAGAAAAAGCCCCAAATAAATAAACGGCATTCCATTGCTGATTTTTCGGTTCAACAACACATAGGCAGTTAAGCAACCTAAAACAAATTCAAAATTGTAATCCGAGAAAATCAATTGAAGTAGTACATTTTCTTCAGGTAATTTGATGAGACCAATAAAATGGAAAAAGACTCCCAACAACCAAGCAGCAATGATTGGGAAAGAAAATTTAGGTTTCAACCAAATCAACAACCCAAACATGAGGTAAAAGAAAACTTCAAACGTGAGTGTCCAACTCACTCCAAGAAAGCTTGATGAAAGAATTTCTCGGTCTTGGGGAAAGAGTAGAAACGCTTTAATAAACTCCCCAATACCACGATCATTGGTCGCAGAGTTATAAGAAAATATGAAAGATGCAAATATCTTGCTTGTTAAGACGACCCAGTAAAGAGGATAAATACGTGTAAATCGTTTAAATAAAAATGTCCCTAATCTATCTTTATGACCAATATCCTTTTGGTGAATATAAAACATGATAAAACCGCTTAAAACAAAGAAAAAGTCAACTCCTGACCCTCCAAAAGTAAAGATTTTAAACAAAAAATTTTGATTTAAATTTTGGTTATATATGAGGTCTGTATGAGCAAGAACTACGAGTACTGCTGCCACTCCTCGGAAAACCTGAATGAGATTTAGTCTTTTAGCTGACATAAACTTCAAAATCGCAATTTCTTTGATTATTAAAAACGCCTTGCAGGGCTAACCAACACAGCAGCACTTCTTTCTGGAGGGTGTTCGTTCCAATTCCACCCTGCTACTGCCATCAAAGTCATCCAATAAAAAAAGAGAGTGGTATGACTCCAGATGTTTTCCGTAATCATTCCTACAGGTATCGCTAGCAAAATAGCTAACAGGATTTCACACAGATCACGTTGGGCGCTTCCACGAGGTGCCGACAGCATAAGCTGAACAAGACGCACACCCTGAACCACGAGAAATACCAAAAAAGTCACAAGACCAACTATCCCCCCTTCTACTAAAGCCCGGACGTAATCATTGTGAGGCAGCAACCCATTACTGACTAAATGGGTACTCAACCCCAAACCATAACCCAAAATGGGCTGCTGACGCCAAGCATTTAGTAATGAATACCATTGGGAAATTCGCCAGTTGAAACTGTTGTTGTCGCTCCCAGAGAGTAGAATAGCTCGCGATACATCGATATCTGGATTGAGTAAAGGTGTGTTGGCAAGCGAGCTCAAGCGTTCTCGTCCAAACTCGGAACTGGCAAACAGTCCTAGGACAAGCACCACAAATAAGACCCCACCGATGAGGTTGACTGGGCTTAATCTGGGAGCAACCAAAACCACAACGAAGGTAGCAACCATCATCAAGCCAAATAATGCTTTAGTACTTACATAAAAAAAGGCTAATAAGCCTAACAACAACAACCAAAGCAAGCTTTGTCTTGATTGCTTGAGTTTCCACCAGGTTAAACCAATAAACAGTAACAGCAAGGTGACGAACCCATTAGGATGACCAATCGTCCCTCTGATTCGAGAACCTTCAGATGCCAGTGAACCGACATCATAGCTATGAGCTGAGAGAATGGGAGGTAAGAGCGAAGGTATGAATACCTGCATCAACGCTACTACGACTGGTGATATAAGAGCTAAGAACAGCACAGAGATAACCTTCTGAGGAGGGATTCGGTCTTTAAGCTGCATCACCAACAGGTAGACCATCAGCCATGAAAAAAGACGAATCCATTCGCGGATGCTATCTGACAAATACCCAGCACCCAATCCCAAGCCTCCTAAAGGGAGGAGTACCACCCATAAGCCCTGTAGGAGCACCCAGCCAGCAAAGAACCACCAGAAGCGGTCAGTGCGTACGGTTTGCCTTCTCAATAACATAACTGTTACGTAAAGTAAAGTTAAAACATCTAGCCCAAGAGCAAACATCGCTGGTACCTGCTGACCAGAGAAAGGGTCTAGAGAGGTACGCAAGACTAAAAGTCCGAGAACGGCTTGTTCAAACTTGCTAAAGAAGTAAAAAAGAAATGGTATTGCACCCAAAGCTAAGCCCAAGTAAAGAGGTTTGGTACTTCCTATCAGGAACCCTGTTGCTAGACCAACCCCCACACCTGCTAACCCAATCAACAGTCCCAGACGAGAAGAATGACTTGAGCGTTGTTTGGTCAACATTGTTACCTCTGCCTTGAACGGTTGGCAGAATTTTTACCACTACCTCCTACACCAATCAAACGCTTTTGAGATTTGGGTAGTCGAGGCTGATAACCGTGAATAGGATAGCGGAAATACTTCTCCGTCTGATTTGTCATTCCATTCACCACAACTCCCAGGATAGGTATGCGATTGCGTGTTAACTCTGATACACTTCTTGAGAGAATTTCCTTCTCCGTGAAGCCAGGACGCGTAACCAGCATAACTCCATCGCTTTGCTGAGCTAAAGTAGACGCATCAGCACAAGCACTCAAAGGAGGTGTATCTATTATTACTAGATCATAGTTTTCAGCAGCTTCTGCCACCAAAGACTTCATCGCGATTGACTCTAGCAATTGCGAGGGGCGTCCGTACAGTTCGCCACAAGTCAACACATCCAGGTTTTCAATATCTGTTGGCTGCACGGCGTCCAGTAAGGATACATTTCCTTCCAAGACATTGGTAATTCCAGGCTTGGGAGTTAGGTTGAATAACGTGTGTTGTACGGGTCTGCGCAAATCTGCATCAATAATCAATGTCCGCCAAGACAGCATTGCTGCAACAGCGGCAAGGTGTGATGCAACTACAGATTTACCCTCCCCAGAAATAGGGCTGCTGACAACGATCAGCCGCACTTGTTCAGGGCTGCGAAACTCCAAGGTTTTAAACAGTGTGCGGTAAGGCTCAACCAAGCCAATATTATCTAGGAATCGATTGGCTGGCTCAAGAACAAGTGTCTTAGCAGGTAGACGTGGCAAAACTCCCAGCAAGGGTAGCTGCAGCAGTTCCTCAGCTTCGGAAGCATCGCGCAGTGTATTATCCATCATCTCCAGCAGCAACACAACGCCGACGGCTAGCATACTTCCAAAGACGGAAGCAAGCGCTAATATGACTTTCGGTTTCGGCTCAGATGGTGATGATGGTGCTACAGCATTTTCGATGACGCGAATGTTACTGACTTTTTGTGCTTCTGTCAGACGCGCTTCTTCAAGTTTGCTTTGGAGGAACTTCAAAGATGCAGCAGCTTCTTCCCGTTTACGAGTCAGTACAGTTAGCGTTTGCTGTGTAATGGGCAGTTGTGAAAGGCGAGCTTGGAGGTTGGCTTTTTTAACCTGCAAAAGTTTCAGCCTATTATTAACTGCAGACTCTTCGATGCTATTGAGGATAAATTTGGAGTTCAGTTCTTGAGAGAGTTGATCACCTGCGAAATTGTTCGCGGAGCTGGTTTGATCCTTAGGGGAGACGCGAGCCACTTGTTCTGAATACATGGCACGCAAGGCGTCGCGTTCTCCAACCAAGTTCGTCACATTTGGATGCTCGTCTGTAAAGCGCAAACGAGCTTCGATTAACTGATTCTCTACGTCTGATAACTTGGCTCGCAACTTTTTGATTTCGTCGTCTTGTCCGCTGCGAACCGATGAATAGGCTTTGTTCAGGTTTCCGGCGTCGGTAATTTGCCGCAAGGATGCATCACGGGCTTTGATCTCTTGAAGTTGAGCAGACAGAGTACGCTCTTGGTCTTCTACAGTGGCTATACTCTGCACTAAGCTTTTTGTTTGCTCTTCAAGCGAGACAATACCACTGAGTTTTCTGTATTTGTTTTCTGTGGCTTCAGCTAGTCGCAGTTGTTTATCAGCTTCGGGTACCTGTTTTTCCTCCAAAAATTTCTTGACTTTCGTCGCCTCAGAACTGATGGCTTTCGTGTTGTCCTCAACCATCGCCTGAGAAATGGCATTGAGCAGCTTGGCAGCAAGTTGAGGGTCTTTAGATTGATAGCTCAACTCAAGAATATTCGTTGCTGGGACAATTTTGACTTTGAGATTATGACTGAGTTCCGCAGTTGATACGGGGCTTCTTTGTAAATTCCCTTTGATCTCAGGAAAAGCAATAGCAACGGCTTGTTCGAGAACACGTTGCGACTTGATAAGTTCTGCTTGGTCAGCTAACGGACTAATTCCTGGTCCGCTGGAAGAGACTTGGGTCAGATCACGACCTAATTCCGAAACGCTCACCCTTTTGTCGTCCTGCATCAGTCGCGCAGATGCTTCATATTTACTTGGGGTGACTGCAAGGTAGGCGATCGCCCCACCAATGACAGCAACAAATGCAGCGATCGCGGGAAGACTTCGCCGCCTCAGCACTGCTATGACACTTGATATTCCTTTTTCCATCACATATACCCTCTTTGTTTAGTGAGTCATAAGTCATTCAATTTGAACAAATGACTTATGACAAAGAACACTGCAACCTATTTTTTGCCTACAACCTCAGCAAGCCCAGTTTGGCGTTGTTCGGAGATATGTACTGGCTGTGGCGAGTTGAGAAGTTTTGTATAGAGTTTCAGGGTTTCAGAGGTGATGTGATCCCAGCTATAGTTCAGCTGTATATGCCTTTGTGCATTCACAGCCATAACTCTTAGTTCTTGGGGGTGATGAATTGCCCAGTCGAGCGTACTAATACAAGAGTTCAGGTTTCCAGCTTCAAACAGCTTGCCCCGAGCTCCACTAATCAATTGCTTGTGAGGAGGAATATCACTTGCCACGACTGGGATACCTTCCTGCATCGCCTCTAACATTGCTAGAGGGAGTCCCTCTACATCAGAAGGAAGGACAAACAACCCTGCTCCCCGGACAATTTCCCAAAGGCGTTGTCCGCGAAGTTCGCCTGCAAAGATAATATTTGGATTATTTGCCACCTTTTCTAATAGTTCTGAGGTGAATGATTTCGTATCGCTCACACCGCCAGCCAGAACGAGTTTCCATCCAGGTGGGTTCAATGCACTAAAGGCGTCAACCAGCAAGTCGGGGCGCTTTTCTGGTACCAATCTGCCCAGAAACAACATATAGCGTCCTTGCTCAAGACCTAGTTGAGTCCCGTAACCAAAATTCGGGTCTGACTCACCATAGCTTGCTGGAGCATTGGGGATGTAGACAGTCTTTCTGCCGTAAGTTTGCCAAAAGTAGGTTTGGAGCGCATCTGATACGACCATTAACTCGTGGGCGAAACGGACTGCTGCCTTCTCCCCTAATTGAATCACGCGAGTTGAAAAACTGCCCCACTTGGCACGTTGCCAATCTAACCCCTGACACGTCACGACAATTTTTGCAGTGTTGACAAGTCTTGGTAAACAAGTAAATAAAGATGGACCAAGAGCGTGGAAATGAATGATATCGTATTTTGTAGCAGAGGCTGCAATTGCTCCTATTGCCGAGGTAGCAAAAGCATCGACTCCTTTCAAAGGCAAACCTGGTAATGAGATAACTTGCACACCTTGATAGTCATAACGGTCCTGCCAGGAACAGTCAGTGTAAGAGGAGCGGGCATATAAATCAACAGAATGTCCTTGTTCGACTATGCGAGGATAAACTTCTGCACAGTAATGTTCGATGCCACCTTGTTTGGGCGGTAGACCTTTTGCACCAATTACAGCAATTTTCATACGAGTTTCGTTGTGCTGGTTTTGCTCTGGTTAAACTTATATAATTTGTAACTAAATTGTTTTTAGTTACAGAGATTGAAACAAGAACACAGCAGGTGGGAACACAAAAAAGCTCCGTGCCTTTGTTTCAATTTTCATTTTTTTTTAAAAAAGCATGATTGCCTCTCCCCCAAGAACTATGTTTTTTGTATCTACTTTGAGCGTCAGCAACGCTCATACCCGAACAGCGACTGTGCTAGCTCGCTGTTCCCAGCGATTCCACATTTCGCTGTAGACTTGTTGAACGACTGTGCTAGCTGCATAAGGTTTTGCAGCCCGTACGCAAGACTGAGTGGGATAATCTGCTGGATGCAGCAGCACTTTGCGTAAAGCATCTGCTATGCACGCGGGCGATCGTTCGGAACAAACAACCCCACTGTCTTTCGTCAGTAATTTTGGGGTTTCACCACATTCAGTTGTAACTACAGGAGTTCCGCTCCCCAGCGCCTCAAGAACTACCAAAGGTAGACCTTCGTATGCAGAGCTTAGAACAAAAGCATTGCAGACACGATGGATCTGTGCAAGCTTCTCTTGGGTAAGGGCTCCAAGCATTGTTACCCTATGAGAAATCCCCAATTTAGCAGTTTCTGCACAAATTTCTGCCCCTAACTCGCCATCACCCGCTATCAGTAAGTGAACATTAGGCTCGTTTAAAGCAGCAAATGCACGTACCAACAGAATCGGGTCTTTTTGAGGATGTAGCCGACCAGCAAATAAAACAAAACGTGTTTCCTCATCCACACCTAGCCGAGATGCCAGTTCCTTTCTTTTTACTATTCGTTCATCTTCTGTTAACGGATAAAAAATTTCGTTGTCGAAAGAATTTTTAATGTATGCAACACGGTCTTGCAAGCTAGGATAACGTTGCTTATATAACTGTGCTGCATCCGTATTACAAGAAAGAATTTGGCTAAACTGGCCAACTAACAAACCTTCGAGAGCAAAATATGCAGCGGGAAATCTTCGCCAAAGAATGGCTTTTTTGTTACCCGTAGCTTGGATTTGCGTCCGTATATCATTGTGAATAAATAAAGTTTTTTCTCCCTGCCAATTGATGGCGGCTATTGTTGGCTCTATTCTGTGAAAGTGCATAAAGTCAGAGGCAAAGTCACGCCCTAAAAGAGCAGCAGTATATTTGAGTGTTGTTGGTATTAAGTTTCTAACATTGTCATTTTGCAATGTAAATAAAGGTAGAAAACTAATTTCTCTGCCTGCAAATTCTGCTTCTTGCCATTTACCAACAGGCTTTTTTGGATCGACTCCTGTTCCTACGAGTCTTACCTGAAACTCGCTTGGCGCGTACTTAATAAAGGTGTTGATGAGTGTTTGTATACCTCCGATTGTGGCGTTCCAAGGATTGAACTGGTAAAAAATCGTGAGAACAGGTTTACGCATGGCAACTACCCTGCACAATTTGCGTGCAAAAGCTTAAATGTATTTCAATTTTCAAAAACACTCAAAAAAACTTTAAAAATGCCCTCCTACAGATTAAAGATTTTTATGAGTGTACGCATTCCTCCGATAGAAATATTCCGAAGAATGAACTGGTAAAAAAATCGTCAGCATGGGTTTACACATTTTTGACACATTTTTCGGGCTCTGACAATTTCGTACAAACACGGAGAAGCATTTCTACTTATTAAAAAGGCACACAGCTTTTATGTAATTTTTACACAGAAGCTTAATTACACTTATCAAATCGTAGTATTTCTGTAGCCAATTTTCACTCAATCAATGTAATCTTTACAAAAAATTTATAGTTTTAGGTATAAATTTTATCTAGCCAGTAATATTTTTATGATATAAAGGTTTTTTTATACTTGTTACGTGTAAAGAAACTTTACAATCTTTTAAGAAATAAAAATGTAAAAGAGGACGTAAACATCACTGTCTACGCCCAAATAGGGAAAGACGCGTAAAGGCACAGCAATGTTCCCTAACGCGTGCAATCTGCTTTCAAAGAAGGGTTATTGTGTTTATCCCTACTTGGATTTAGCTTCCAAGTTTTCTAAGCGGCTTCTGAGTTCTTGGTTTTGTTGTCTGAGTTGGTCAAGTTCAGAACGTAACTGACGAATAGCACTTTCGGAGCCAATATTGTTTTGCACCTTGGAAATCTCTTCCTCAGCATAGCGGCGTACGCGTCCATCAGGTGTTTGCTCAGCCAAAGCTTGCAAAATCCCAATTGCTTTGGGGGTTTGCATTTGTCCGAGGGCTGTGACTACCGCCAATTGAGTTAAAAAGAACGTATCCTTAGAAATTTCTGTTAATCGCTCTAAAATCCGTTCCACATTAACACTACTTTGACCAACAGAAATCTTCCCTAAAGCGCGAATCGCTCCTAAACGCAAGGGTTGTGGTACACCCTGCTTTGTATATTCTGTCAGGAGATTTAAAGCAGCTTCTGAAGTTTTGAGTTCGGCTAAACCTGCGATCGCACCAATCCGCACCACCTCATTCCAACCCGCCTTTTCTTCCAAGACAGATTTCAGCAGCTTAATAACCTTTTCTTCCTTTGGTTTTTCTTCTGTTGTCGCAGCAGCGATCGCCCCAGCACCGCGAGACGCTGCGGCTTCCACATAGTAGCTGGAATCTCCCACCTCCAGCAGTTCTTTCAACGCCTTATAGCTTTCATGAGTTTTGATTTTTGCGAGTGCTTCCACCACAGCACGCCGCACATAAGAATTCCGATCTTTCAATCCAGCAACTAACTCATCAAAGACTTGATCCAGCTTGATTTCTGCCAGTTGTTTCGCCACTTCAACGCGTACACCCCAGAAGGGATCATTTTTGAGTGCAGCAGACAGGGCTTTTAGAGTTTCCAAACTCCCTTTTTTCGCCAAAGCTTCCGCTGCTAAAATGCGGGAGATGGGGTTGGGATCAAATTCCAACTGGGTTTTCAACTCTGGTACTGGGTACTCTAAAGACACCGTTTTTAGGAAATGATCCCCCACATCAAAGCTAATAAATTGGGGTTTTTCCTCAAGAGGGAAGTAAAAGCTTTGTTCGCGTTCATTCACCCGCACTGTGAAAGTCTTGAGTACTGAGTTGTGAGTGTTGAGTGTCGAATTCTTGCTGAGTTCTGGGTTCTGGGTTGTAGAACTCTCGGATGGCGCGTCTGTAAATTTGTCAGTTGTCAGTTGTGAGTTGTCAGTTGTCAGTTGTGAGTTTTGGATGTACCCAAAACCAATAGGAATTTTTAAATCAAATAAATCACTACTATTTCCTACATTTGCTTGGGTTTGAGTCACTGTTATCTTAGCCAGATTTGAATCTGCATCCCAAGAGTAAGCGACTTTAAAATCTGGATGACCGCCACGATAAACGTACTGGTCGAAGAGGAACAAGAGATTGCGCCCAGTTGCTTTTTCAATCGCCCGCAGCAAATCTACTGTTTCCACGGTTTTGTGGGCATTATCCTGTACAAATGTCTGAATTGCCTTCCAGAACAATTCTTCTCCCAATTGCGCCCGAATCATGTGATAAACACAAGACCCTTTCTCGTAGATGTGGTGGTCATAAAGTTCAATGGCTTCGCGGTAAACGTGCGTGACCATTGGACGCCGGTAGCGACCGCTATCTTCAGCCTGATAACTACGAGCTTGCAGTAAACGATAGTATGCTGCTTCTTGGCCACCATATTCATGTTCTGTCCACATGACTTCGGAGTAAGAAGCCATTCCTTCCTTAATCCAAGCATGGGACCAGTGCTTAATCACCACCAAATCACCAAACCACTGGTGCGCCAGTTCATGGACGACTAAGCTTTCTGTGTTCCGGTTATCTAATGCGGCTTTTTCATCCAGCAAACATCTATCAGTTAACAGTGTAGCAGAAGTGTTTTCCATTCCCCCAAAAATGAAGTCGTCAACACACACTTGGGCGTATTTGGGGTAAGGGTATCGATAGCCATATTTTTCGCTCAAAAACTCTATCATCCGGGGAGTTTTGCCCATACTACGTTTGGCATCTTCCTCGCGACCTTTTTCAACGTAGTATGTGACAGGTATACCGTTCCACTCATCGCGAATTTCGGCAAACTTGCCTACTGCTAAAGTCATCAAGTAGGTGGGATGAACTTGCTGTTGTGACCAGTGGTAGATTTTGTCATCACCTTGTTCTTCTGTCGCAATCAATTCGCCGTTGGAAATCGCGATTAGGGGTTTAGGAACTCGGATGCGAATTTCAGAAGTAGAAAGTTGTCCTGGGTAGTCAAAGCATGGGAACCAGAAGCGAGAATCTTCGTCTTCTCCCTGTGTCCAGACTTGGGAGGGTTTATTAGGGTAGTGTTTATCTGGTTGGATAAAATAAATACCGCGTTGTGGTTTGTCTACTGAGTAAGCAATAGCAATGACAATTCGCTTGTCCACCTGTGTGGGTGGATCGAGGTGGATAGACAACTGTTGTCCGTCGTAGTCAAACTTTTGCGCTTTTCCATCCACCTGCACCGATTGAATGTCTAAGTTGACAGCATCCAAATTCAAACGGTCAAGACCGTTGCTGATTGGTGTCAGTGTTATGCTACAACTGCCGTGGTATCTGTTGTTATCTATGTCCAGGCTGAGGTCCAGAAAAATATGCTCTACCTGTCCAGGACGGTCAGGATTGTAGTGCGGTTTTGCCCCTGGTAATTCAAAAGATTTATACCGACTATTCTCTGTATCAAAATAATACTGCGACATTGATGTTTACTGAATCTTGGTAACCCTGAAAATTCTTTGTTGATGTTATGAGGAAAAACAGCTTCATCGCCTGAAATTCCAGATCAACCCACGATACACCGTGAAATATTTTGTACACTGTTGTCTTTTGACATTAAGTGTCTTTTGACATTGAGTGTCTTACGTCTTAAGCATTTAACATTTCTTAATCAGAACCTGACAATATATATTAAGTTAGAATAACTTGCAACTGTCGAAAGGAATATATTCTTCACAGAAAAAACAAATTGTTTACGGATTTGCTCTTAACCCCTTTGAAGTCATACTAGGAGCGCTGTCATAGCCAGAACGTAATAGATAGAAGTACTAATTTTATCAGTAAATCCCGATAAATTAGTGGAGATGGGTCGTAGATCCAAAAACTCCACTTCGGACGTTTTTACTCACCTCTAGGACAATTTGTTGAGGAAAAGAGGATATTTACAATGCCGGAGAGTAAATCAAAATTTTTAATTCCTGCTGTTGGTACTGCCATAGTAGTGGCGGGAGGAATAGCAGCTTATATGTATTTTAAGGGTGGACCTTCTGGAGATATGTCCAGCGCTCTGGGTGCTGCTAAAATTGTGCCAGATGAGGCAATCGCCGCAACTTACATTTCTACTGATCCAAAAGTTTGGGCAAAGTTGCAGCAGTTTGGCACTCCGGAAGCACAAAAGATAGTTGGACAAGGTTTGGAGAACCTAAATAAAAGCCTGTCAACTGATAACAGCATTTCTTATGAAAAAGATTTAAAACCTTGGGTAGGTGGTGTGATGATTGCCATGCTACCCGCAAATCCAACGAAACCCGCTGCACAGAATGCTCCGCAAGCGTCACAGGAACCTAATATCCTAATGGTGGTGGGGATTAAGGATAAACTGAGCGCCTTGAATTTTGCTAACAAATTGAAGGCACAAAAAGATGTCAAGGTACAGGAAACTGACTACAAAGGCGAAAAGATTATAGAAACAACTGGTAAAAGTGAACCTAGTTATACTGCGGTTTTGAATAACACCCATATTGTCATTGCTCCGTCCAAGCAAGCTGTAGAACATGCAATTGACACTTATAAAGGAGAACCTTCTTTTGCCAGTAAAGAAGGTGCAAACAGCATGCTGACAAGCGGTGTCAATGTAGATAACACCTTGGCACAAATTTATGTCCCTAATTATGGGAACATGGTACAGCAATTAATCGCCGCAAATCCTCGCTCAACCCCAATACCGCCAGAAACCCTGAAGCAGTTGAAGCAGATGAAATCTATGGTAGCGGCTGTAGGAATTGATAATGCGGGTGTGCGGATGAAAGCGGTTGCTAAGTTAGATCCGCAATTGGTCACATACCAGTATCAAAATAGTTCTGCTAAGGTAGTGTCTCAATTCCCTGGTGATACGATCGCTCTTTTAAGCGGAAACGGGATCAGCAGTTGGTGGTCAGGGCTTGTGGCACAATCAAAAGATGCTCCTGAGTTGAAGCTCACAGTTGAACAAGCGCGATCGCAACTCAAATTAGTTAATATTGACCTGGATAAAGAGATTTTCGGGTGGATGGATGGAGAATTCGGTTTTGCAGCTATTCCATCAAATCAAGGCGTATTGGCACAGGTTGGTTTTGGGGGAGCATTGGTTTTTCATACAAGCGATCGCAAAACCGCTGAATCTACCCTCGACAAACTCGATAACCTCGTCAAAGCACAATCAGTGAATGTCGCCAAAAGAAATATCGGCGGGAAAGAAGTCACTGAATGGCTTATTCCTCAACAAGGAGCTTTATTAGCACACGGTTGGCTGGATAATGATTCTGTATTTGTCACTATAGGTGGTCCCATCGCTGAAACACTCGCAGACCGTAAAGGTCAGTCTTTAGATGGTAGCGATAGCTTCAAAACCGTTACTAACAGTTTGCAAAGACCCAACGGTGGATACTTTTACCTAGATATGGACAAAACCGTACCTCTGTTAAATCGTCTCGCCACCGCACAACAACAGCCGATGACTCCTGAAACAAGTGCGATCATGAATTCTATTCGCGGCTTGGGTATCACTGCTACTAGCCCCGACAAAACAACCACCCAAGTGGATATGTTGCTCGCACTCAAGCCGAAAACTGGGAATTAGGAGCAGATACTCCATCCCTCATGCTAGAATTATAAATCTCAACAAAAACAAACTCAGTTTCTTGGAGAAACTGGGTTTGTTTGTTTGATAACCAACTCACTTTTTTTTCTAGACTTCTTGCAAAAGTCACATAAAAATATAGCAATCCTCCGCAGATTTGTGAAAATTGCCTAACCTTTAAATCCCCTCAGATCCCCGACTTCTTTAACAAGTCGGGGATCTTGCTTTTCACGAATCCTGCGCGGATTGCTATAGCAGGGGACGCTTGGACTGGGGACTGGGAAGATGTTCTTACAGAATTTGGGCGGCATTGAATCCCCGTCCATAATCCTCCCAGTCCCTAATCCCTAATCCCCAATTCCCAGTTTAAAAAATATAAAATTCTTGTAGCCTAAAACAAAGCACGGCTCATGTAGTGGATTATGATTCATATCGGCAGGCTTTTTCCTGCTCCCAAAGGTAGATAAATTGTTTGAGCAACTTTACTGATGAACACGGCTGTAAAAAATACTCCGGGATTAGCTTCGCGCTTCGTAAATGGGGTACTGGCAATCAAGCCTTTAGCTAACCTAGCCAAGCATCAAGCAAGGCAAATGATGATTAAACGCGCCCAAAAAATTGGGGTAAATTGGCTCGAAGAAGTCCAGACGCTACAAGCGCGTGATTGGCAAACTGACTTGGCTAAAGTACAAAACCCCCAGTTCACCTACCCAGACTACTACTTGCGCCCATTCCACGCTTACGAAAAAGGTAACCTCTGCTGGGAAGCCGCCCTAGAAGTGGAAGTTGCTGCACAGACTGTTCACGCTACCATATGGCCTGGTGCTGGCGCACAGGGCGATCGCAAACTACGCCAAAGTTACCACGACATTCTCAAACAGCAAATTTCCAAGGAACCACAAGATATCCTAGATTTGGGATGCAGTGTGGGTTTGAGTACTTTTGCCCTACAAAAAGTTTATCCCCACGCCAAAATTACGGGCTTAGACTTATCTCCCTACTTCTTAGCTGTTGCCCAATACCGCACTCAGCAGCGCGATGCTCATATCAACTGGATTCATGCCGCTGCTGAATCCACTGGGCTAAGCGATGCCTCGTTTGATTTAATCTCCATTTTCCTGGTGTGTCACGAACTTCCCCAAGCGCCGACTCGGCAGATTTTTGCCGAAGCGCGGCGTTTACTGCGTCCGGGTGGGCATTTGGCAATAATGGACATGAATCCTAAATCTGAAGCGTATAAAAAAATGCCGCCTTACATTTTGACGCTGCTCAAAAGTACTGAACCGTATTTAGATGAATATTTCACTTTCGATATTGAACAAGCAATCATAGAGGCGGGGTTTAACGCTCCCACCATCACTGCTAACAGCCGCCGCCACCGCACGGTTATAGCTCATGTAGAGATGTAGCATCTACTTTCATTACATCATAAAAGCATACTACGTGTCTACATGGAATTGTTGTGGGCAATTATACCACCGCTGCTGCTTCTGGTTTACTACCATAACCGCCTTGCATCTGTTCCATTGTTGATGCGGCTGCTGTTTTTCTTTATCTTGGGAGCAGTCTCTGGTTTTGTTGCTCTTAACTTAGAATTGGTTTTTGAAACAGTAGCCAATCATGTTGTTGACTGGCAGAGAATGCAGCGTGTCTTTGCAGGTGTGATGCTGCGGCAACTTATAGAAGTCGGTCCAATTGAAGAAGGCTGCAAGCTGCTAGCAGTCTTGCTCCCGACTTACTATCTCCAACGCCGATACCGCTTTCGCCCCACTTCTGTTTTTCTCTTTACCATAGCTGTTGCTCTTGGATTCACTGCCGAGGAAAATTGGGTTTACCTTTTTCATGGCACAGGATCAATTGTTGAGCGAATTATCAGCACGCCAGTTCACGCCATGTTTTCTGCCCCTTGGGGATATGCCCTAGGAATATCTATCGGCTCAAATATCTATTTACATCGATGTCAGCAGCATATTCCTAGGGCTTGGCTAAATGCTGTGATTTGTCATGCTTTAGTGAATGTTTTATCAATAAGTGGTCGCTATCCAATACCACTACGTTTGCTCAGTTACGGTTTGTTTCCGTTTCTGGTATGGATGTTTTGGCGACTAGAACAGTTAGTGCGAAAGTTGCAAGGCAAAGGCGCGATCGCTCTCATCTCTAGTCCTACACCCAAGGAACGTCTCCGACAACAAGCGTTGGTGCTGTTAACCCTGATGTTAGCTGGAAATGCTCTTTTTGGACTGTTTCTTTTAGCCAAAAGCCTGAGCTTCCTCAGTCCGTCTCAGCTTTTATACCCTGATGTCATATCATTTACACTTAGCCGCTTATTGCTATATCTCAGCCTTGGACTTTTGGCATGGGTGATCTATCGCTCTTTGCGACGTTGGGCACAGCGTCGATATTTTTAAGTGACATACTCCTACCCTGAATCAAAGATTACAGGGTAGGCTTCCAACAGCCCGA